>NZ_BJCE01000124.1:0-16372 GCF_005402885.1 Sphaerospermopsis reniformis | reverse complement strand
TGATTCCAAGCGTGTCTGGCTACTCCTGCGTGTTGCGCCAGTAGTAGTCGTTGTTGCTTGTTAACTTTGAGTTGGGTTTTGAATCCTAGTAGCATACAGTGATTTTACTGTAATTCTGTCACAAAGCCAAAAGATGACAGGAAATTTTCAGCAAATGTGAGTATTTGTTATTATTGGTTAAGAAAACAGTAACTAGCTACTAACCCTCTCTACTATCCAGAAACAACTTCTCAACTCGAACCCCAGAAAAAGTTTTAGACTGATAAAGACACAAGCTTTAATGGAAGTGTCAACTGCTCAATTAAGACTCAAGAATCCCGATGTTAACAGGTACAATTTTGCAGAGTGGAAAATATACCATTATCCAAGAAATAGGGAGAGGTGGATTTGGTATTACTTTCAAAGCTACGCATCGTTACTTAGGTCAAGAAGTAGTGATGAAAACTATCAATGAACGGCTCAGGCAACATCCTGATTTTCCTAAATTCGAGCGTCAATTTCAAGATGAAGCAAGAAGATTAGCCACTTGCGTCCATCCTAACATTGTCCGAGTTAGTGACTTTTTTGAGGAAAATGGTTTACCTTACATGGTGATGGAATATATTCCAGGGGAAACTTTAGGACAAGCCTTTGTGTCACCAGGAATACCTTTATCAGAAGCAACCGCAATTCATTATATTCGCCAAATTGGGGCAGCATTGCAGGTGGTACATAATAACAGTTTGCTGCACCGAGATATTAAACCTGATAATATTATTCTCCGCCAAGGCACTCAGGAAGTTATACTGATTGATTTTGGCATAGCTAGAGAATTTAACAGCGGTGTTAAACAAACTCACACTGGTTTAGTGAGTGAAGGCTATGCACCTATTGAACAGTATTTAAGCCAAGCAACACGCACCCCAGCTACCGATGTTTATGGTTTAGCTGCTACTTTGTATGCACTGTTAACTGGACAAGTTCCCATACCGGCATTATTACGAGATAGACAACCAATGCCTTCTCCCCGTGAACTGCAACCCTACCTGAGTGCAGCTATTAATCAAGCAGTTATGCGCGGTATGGCTGTGGAGTCTCGGTTTCGTCCGGCGACGGTAGCAGAATGGTTACAATTATTACCTGGAAGCGGTTTGGAGATGACACCGCAATTACTTACTCAACCCGCACCAACGATTAATGTATCAGCACTAGAAGCAGAAAACCGGCAAAAACAACCAGCACCTATTCCTGCTCCTATATCATCACCAGCAAGTAAAGTTACAGTATTACCAAACAAAATTGTTATATCTAAGGCATTTCTTAGCGTGGGTGTAGCTTTGGTAGCTATGACAGCAGGGTTTACTGTGATAAGAATGTTACCGAAATCTCAATCACAAGCCCCCAAGCCACTTTTTGAACAACCTCTTCCAGAACCTACTACACCACAACCTGTAGTTGAAACTACACCTTCACCGGAAAATCAAGATAATCAAACTCAATCTTCTAGTGAGTCGGCATCATTTTCTACTTCAGAACGACGCAAGCGCAAACGTAATTTTTCCCCAGAACCAACTCCCACTAACGAGAGTGTTTCTCCAGAAACTGCGCCTGAACAAGAAAATTCTTCAGAACTTACACCCAGCACAAATCCACAAACTACATCTGCACCTGTGGTTACTCCCACACCTTCATTAGTGGAGAAGCTACGGGAAGCTCAATCATCTCCTCAACCTACTCCATCTCCAGAAAAAGAACAAGAAAATATCTCACCCCCTGCTATTGAAAATAACGACTCTGCCCAACCGGAAAAACCAGAAGCACCTGTAGTTATACCAACAGCACCGCCACAACCGAAAAATTCTGTGGTTGTACCCACAACACCACCTAAGCAATCTGAGAGTAAAGATTCTTCTGCTGTGGTTGTACCAACACAAGAAACAAATTCAAAAGAAAAAAATGCAAATGCACCTGCTAATAATAATTAGGGAATGCTATTGAAAGTCTTCTCGTGGAGGCAGGTAAGAGTTTGGTTTATCTGTTGGTAACAAAATTTTTTCATCTTTCCTAATCTCCTAGCAGATAGAGGAGTATATAAAAAATTATGCTCCATTAGCTAGAAGTTAGAAAATATTCAGGTTTTTATAATTTGAAGTCATTAAGTAGTCTGCTTAAAAAACGTCATACACTCATCCTCTGAAATAGGAGAAATAATTATGACAATGACAGGATTAGATACTTTTGATGCTACTGTACAGAAAACAATTCCTTGGATTAATGAGTTAGGAAAAGAGTTAGGTTGGGAAAATAAACACCAAGTTTTTCAAGGTTTGCGAGCTACATTACACGCATTGCGCGATCGCTTGACTGTGGAAGAAGCTGCCCATTTGGGAGCGCAATTACCCATTCTTCTAGGTGGATTTTATTACGAAAATTGGCGACCAGGTGCAAAACAAACTAAAGATAGAACAAAGGAGGAATTTTTACAGCATATTCGGGATTATTTCCGCAATGTTAATGCTGATATTGATCCAGAAACTTTGGTGCGTGCAGTTTTTAAGGTTATGGCTCAAAGAGTTTCCCCAGGAGAAATTGAAGATGTTATTCACATGATGCCCCCAGCTTTGCGAGAACTTTGGACGGAAACTGTGCGTACTTAATTATTTAATTAAAATGGGGCATTTTCATCTTTGTTGAGTTGCCCCAAAGATCATTTCAATGGTGACAAATAACTAATCCTTTTCCGATCTAGTTGCCAATTTTTTGATGAATTAACCGCAAAGTACGCAAAGTACACAAAGGAAGAGAAGGAAGAGAAGGAAGAGAAGGAAGATAATTAGTAATCTTTTGGGGGAAAGGGAGTAAAATCAATATTTTCAGGGTATTTTGTTATTTACAATTGATTGAGAATTAGTATATAATATTTTCGCACCTTTATCATAAAAACAGATGACACAGGGGAAAATATTACTCGAACCAGGGACTTTATGGAAGAGGGTAAAACAAACTACAGCACACGCTTTAGAATGTGAAGCTTTAAAATCTATTCCCACAGAATTTGAATTTGTGGAACAAGATGGGGTTAAATTTTTAGTGAGAATTTTAGCAAATCTCAACCGTAAAAAAGCCGCAAAAGAACAACAAGAAAAACAAACTGCTAAGACAGGTAAAGAATTTAATCCTTTTTTACCTTATGAACAAGATTTATTTGTAACTGACATTTCCGAAACTCATGTTTGTATTTTAAATAAGTTCAATGTTGTTGATTATCACCTATTAATTATTACCCGTGCTTTTGAGGAACAGGAAAGTTTATTAACTCTCGAAGATTTTACGGCAATGTCGGCTTGTTTGGTTGACTTTGATGGGTTAGTATTTTATAATGGTGGTAAAATTGCTGGTGCAAGTCAGCAACATAGACATTTACAAATAGTACCAATTTCGGGAAAAGAAATACCCATTGCAGCATTAATAGAAACAGTTAAATTTACAGAAGGTATCACAACTATACCCGGACTGCCTTTTTTACACGCTTTTACAACTTTTGCACCTAATGAAACAGCAGGGGTGACGTTAGCAAAATATTATGCTTTACTAGAGATGGTAGGCATTCAGGCAGTTGATAATAATCAACAATCGGGAGCATATAATTTTTTAGCAACGCGAGAATGGATGTTAATTATACCACGTTTGCAGGAGGAATTTGAGTCAATTTCTATTAATTCTCTAGGGTTTGCCGGTGCTTTGTTGGTGAGAAATACTGAACAAATGCAGCTAGTTAAAGATATCGGTCCAATGAATATTTTGAAAAACGTTGCTTTGAGAATTTAGATCCCCGACTTCTGAGAGCAATTGATAATTTTATACAGAAGACAAAAAAGAAGTCGGGGATCTGGTATTACAAATACAAATCAATGAAAATTATCTGCGTTTATCTGCGTTCATCTGCATTAAAAAATCTGTTTTCTCTCCATGAGGAAATTAATTTATGGAATCTCTAGATATAAAATGGATTAGATCGCAATTTCCCGCATTAAACCAAACCATTAACGGAAAACCGGCGATATTTTTTGATGGACCTGGGGGAACTCAAGTTCCGGGTGCAGTTTTGGATAATATCAATGATTATTTAGTTAGGTCTAATGCTAACGCTCATGGTTATTTTACCACCAGTGCGCGAACAGATGCGGTAATTAATTCTGCCAGAGCAGCGATCGCCGATTTTTTAGGATGCGATCATGATGAAGTTGTATTTGGTGCAAATATGACTTCTCTCGCTTTTAGTGTCAGTCGTGCGATCGCTAGAGAATTACAACCAGGTGATGAAATTATTGTCACAAAATTAGATCACGCTGCTAATATTTCTCCCTGGGTTGCTTTAGAAGAAAAAGGTGTAAATGTTCAATTTGTTGATATCAATATTTCAGATTGTACCCTAGATTTAAATGATTTAGAAACCAAAATTAATGAAAAAACAAAATTAGTTGCCGTCACCTATGCTTCTAATGCTGTGGGAACAATTAATGATATTGCAAAAATAGTCAAATTAGCCCATAGTTTTGGGGCTTTAGTTTTTGTTGATGCTGTGCATTATGCGCCCCATGCACCGATAAACGTCCATCATTTAGATTGTGATTTTCTCGCGTGTTCAGCTTATAAATTCTTTGCGCCCCACCTTGGTATTTTATACGCCAAAAAAGAACATTTAACCCGATTTTCTCCCTATAAAGTTAGACCTGCATCTAATGAAGTTCCATCGAGATGGGAAACAGGAACATTAAATCATGAAGGTTTAGCGGGGTTAGTAGCAACAATTAATTACTTAACTAAATTAGGTTGTCATGTTTCCCCAACTTTAGATAATGAATTACTGGAATCTTTAATAGAAGCAGATAGAGAAGGTTTAACTACTTTTCATTGTCCTCGGTTTTTAACTTCAGAAACACAAGAAAACCATGAATTAGCATCAGCTTATCATAGTCGTCGTGCAGCTTTGTTAGCAGCAATGACAGCGATTCAACAATATGAAAGAGAATTAAGTAAAAAATTGATTGATGGGTTGTTAGAAATTCCTGGAATTAAGATTTATGGAATTACAGAACCGGAAAAATTTAATTGGAGAACTCCCACAGTTTCCATCACAATTGAAGGTAAAACATCGGCAGAAATAGCGAAGTTTTTAGGAGAACAGGGAATATTTACTTGGCATGGAAATTTCTATGCTATTGAACTTACAGAAAAGTTAGGTTTAGAAACATCCGGAGGGTTATTAAGAATTGGATTAGCACACTATAATACTGTAGATGAAATTGGGGAACTTTTGCAAGTTTTAAACTGTTAATAACTCGAAGATCCCCCCTTCCCCCCTTAATAAGGGGGGCAAATAAATCAAATTCCCACTTAATAAGGGGAGATAAATCCATCAAATTCCCCCTTTAAAAGGGGGATTTAGGGGGATATGAGAGTATTTGATACACCATGAAAGACTTTTAAAACATTTTCTTATCCTTCACCATTATTTTGACGGTGGTTTGCAGCTTGCAATAACAAAGATTCAGCAAAAGCGATCGCCTGATTTGCAGATTTTCCACCCGCTAACTGTGCTAATTCATCCCGACGGGTTTTTAAATTATCCAAACTGGTAACTCTCACGACGGTTCTTTGTTCAGTGTTACCATTTTTATTAATTACTTGTTTATCAACTCGAAAATGACGATCTGCCATTGCCGCAACTAAAGGTTGATGAGTCACACATAAAACTTGTTGATTTTGACTTAATTGATGTAATTTTTCCGCAATAGCTTGGGCAACTCTACCAGATACACCCACATCAATTTCATCAAATATCATTGTTTCCGCCCCATCTTGTTGATTAAAACAAGCTTTTAAAGCTAGTAAAAATCGGCTCATTTCCCCACCAGAAGCAATTTCTGTTAACGGTTGAATAGGTTCACCGGGGTTAGGACTAAACATAAAAGTGATTTTATCTGCACCCATAGCAGTGGGAGAAGTCGGTGTAATTTCCACTTGAAATTTGACCTTTTCCATTGCTAAAGGTTTGAGTTCAGCTAATAAATGAGATGCTAAATTAGCCGCAGTTTGCCGACGTAGTTGGGTTAATTGTTGACTGATTTGGTTAAGATATTGTAAACCAACTTGTTCTTGTTGTTCTAAACTTTCTATAGATTGTTCTTGGTTATTAAGTTCAGCTAATTCTATTTGAATGCGTTGATAATATTCAATAGCTTCTGTGAGAGTTGGTCCATATTTTCGACAAATTTGTTTTAATTCTCGGATGCGTTCTTCTACTTCTTCTAATCTTTGCGGATCAGCTTCTAAACTTTCGCCATAAATGCTAATTTGTCTACCCACTTCCATCACAGTAGCGACTGCATCCCGCACTAATTCTAAAATCGGTTGCAGTTGGGAATCAAATTCAACAATATGATTTAATATAGTTTCACTATCACCTAATAAATCAGCAGCAGTGGGACTTTCTGCATCATTTTGATATAAAGATTGATAAATTTTATAACTCATTTGTTGCAAATCAACAACATGATTTAACCTCTCTCTTTCCTGGGTTAATAGTTCCATTTCCTGCGGATCATCAAGATTTGCTGCACTTAATTCCTGAACTTGATAGGTGAGTAAATCGAGTTGTTGTAAGCGTTCTCTTTCCGAAGTGCGGCGTTTTTCTAAAGTTTGGTATGCTTGTTGATAGGCACTATAAGCAACAGAAACCTGTTGACGTTTTTGAATTAAATCATCACCACCATATAAATCTAACCAATCTCGCACTTGTGCAGATTGTCCCACTTGTACAGTTTGACCTTGGGCAGTAATTTCTACTAGGCGATCGCGCAAATTTCCCATCATTTGCCGATTTACCAACACCCCATTTACCCGTGATCGACTGCGGATATTATTGTTATTTGCGGTAATTTCTCGACTAATAATTATTGAATTATCATCAATTAAATCAATTTCTTGTTCACTTAACCAAGCCGATAAAATTGCATTAATACTAAAAGTCCCTTCTACTAAAGCGCGACTTGTTCCAGTGCGAATCACACGACTAGAAATTTTACCACCTAAAATCGCATCAATCGCATCTAAAATGATTGACTTTCCCGCGCCGGTTTCACCGGTTAAAACATTCAAACCAGCACCAAATTCTAATTCTAACTGGTCAATGAGGGCAAAATTTTCAATTCTGAGACACAGCAACATCAGGCCACAATCTCCGTGAAGGTAAATGCCGGATTTTTAGAATACTTCTTAATTTTATCCCGATCCAGTCAGTAATGTATAGATGGTGATGCTTTGAGTAGTAAGTGAAGTAACTAATGTTACTAAGTTAAGCTGAATAGGATTTACGGGATTAAAGAATCAACCTAAGAATTACTCACAGAATACTCTACTGAACAAGGGTTATCAATACGTTTGGAAGCATCTAATATTTCAATGCCAATAATATTTCCAAATTCGTCATAATCTAAAATAACTCCTGGTTTTTCTTCATCACTTTCTTCAACTTGCACATCAATGAATATAATTCTTAAAACATCAACTTCTGCATTGTATGTGATTTTCATAATTCTCTCCAGTATTTTTCAATTTTGCTAGTGCGATAAACAGTAATTACAACTGTAGGATCAACATCATCTGCCACAATAACACGCAGTAAGAAAAGTTTACCAGTACCAAAATCAATTTTTGATTGATATACTTTGCGTCCTTCTCTTTCAAGGAGAATTTGTTGAGGATTTTCTAAAACCGATTCAACTAAAGAAACAGAAATTTTTCGGCGTTCCATTTCTGTTTGTGCGTGACGAGAAATCTGGTATCTCATTTCATATCTATCTATATTAATGTTATAACCAACTTTTTGCTGATTCAAGAATAAACATAATTGAATATATAGGTTAGATTTTAGCAATGTTCCTAAAATCAATTATAGCCTCATCCTGTTCATCCTTAAATCCTGATTCTGATAACTACAAACCCAAAGTCCTACCCAGAAAACCCGCAACATCAAAGTAACAAATATCACCCATAGTCTGATATTTTAACACCGTCCTTAATCCATTTTCTGCTGGTGCAGATTCTAAAACATGAGATTGAAAATTTACCTGATTCACACCACCACGTAAAGCTTCATTTAACACCCTTCCCACCAGCTTACCCTGACTAGGCACTTTTAAATTTAACACTTTTGCGAGAGTTACAGCCACATCTGCATTACTCACCGGTGCTTCATCTACATATTGCGTTTTAAAGTCTGGTCCGATAGCAGTCATGTTATTAAAAGTGTCCGCACGGCTAAAACTTCCGTGCATTCCCTGACCTTGTTGTAAAGTAGTATCAGCTACAACCACACCGCAAGCTGTGGGTACACCACAACCCGTATCAAAAGAACGGAAATTAACAACTATTGAAGGTGTAGGAGTGCGTGATTTTCCTTGTAATTTGATTGCACTTAAAGGTAATGTACCGGGAATTTTTCCTAAAGTATCATTGACAAACAAACCACTTACATAATCTTGTTTGAGGAGAGAATTAACAATTTTTTGGGCGTAATATTTTTGATTTTCATTGTTTGGTAAATCAGGTAAATAAATTAAATCAGAACCACCATTCCCAGCAATAACTATCTCTGGATTTTGCGAATCTTTACCTAAAATACTATTAGTAGTATTAGTAGAAAATTGTCCTTGTGTCGGTTCAACTATTGAATTTTCCTGATCTGGGTTAAATAAAGCAAGTTCTAAATCATCTGCTAAATCAATTCCTAAAAAACCAGGAGGTAAAAAACCAGCAGGGACATTTTCATAACTGAGACTTGCTGCATAACTAGTTTTACTTTCTTTACTAATGGTAGAAAAACCATGATCCGCAGTCACAAATATATTTGTGTTTTTTGCCAAATCTAATTTTTTTAAAGTAGCGATAATCTGCGCTAAATTATTATCTACATTGCGTTTTGCAGCTTGAACAGTAGAACCATTGATACCAGGAACAAGTTGATTTAAACTATCACCGTGATTGTGTTGTGTTCCATCTGGATCACGTGACCAATAAACCAAAACAAAAGGTTTTTTTCGTTGTTGAAATAGAGGTAAAATCACCTTAGTTGTCGCATCTACAAAATATTGCTGTTGTTTAATATTGGCAACTTTTGCACCGGGATTTTGACTATCACCAGCTTTACCATTTTCACCCCGTGATGGTGTAATTAAAGGTAGGGAATTTTGGGTTAATAATTTGCTGATTTCCTCACTCAGAGGTATTCCTGTTGATGTACCAGTAGCGTCATCAATAATAATTGTCGGTTTACCCGTTTCTTGAGTGATATCTTGAATTAAAACAGGACCTAATTTACCTACCGCCGCAGTGCTAAAACCTGATTTTTTTGCTATCGCTAAAAGACTAATTTCATTTAAGAAATTATTACCAAATTGTTGATTAACTTCTCTGAGAACTGCGTCATTTTCTAAAAATGGAACTATGGTATTTTTCGCGCTTTTAACTGGTACATTAACTTTAATATTATTGCTAAAATCTCCTGTATCACCTAAATAATGACCTGTAGCAATCACAGAAGCATTAGCTGTGGTAAAAGTAGGAAATAGAGAATGAGAGTTAACAAAATTTACACCTTGTTCTTTAATTGACTGTAAAGTGGGTGTGTCCGTAGCATTTACAGTCATGGGACGTAAACCATCAGTCACAAAAATAACTGCATTGTGTGGTTGAGGTGGTTTAGCAAATACTTGAAAACCACTAAAAACAGCAATTAAACAAACTAATAAAATAACCCAACGATCACCTTGTGTAAAAATCCTCATTATCTTAGTGATTTTTAGGACATGAAGATTTTACAACCTATAGCATCAAATAATACTTAAATTTCTGTAAAGAATCATAAGATTAAATAATATTAAGATCCCCGACTTCTTTAAGAAGTTGAGGATCTGAGGAATTACGCAAGATTAAAAATTAATAATAAGAAAAAACCGCAAATCACAAGTTTAAAAAATTAACAAACAGTTTGGCGAGTCTTTTCTGTATTGATAGGTTTAACGAGGTAAAGCTTCAACATATACCACACAATATTCATCACCAAAGGAATTTTTTGGAAGAACTTCTCAATTACAGATTTGTTACTGTTTTTGAGATCAATCAATTTCTGATTATTGATCGCACATTGTTCCAAATTCCAGAAGAAATAGGGATGATTTGTATTGAGAATCACAGGAAAAGCCCTAGCTGCGGTTTTGTTGGTTTCTGTGATCACTTGACTATTGTATTTACGGGGATGAATTCCTAAAATTTCATAAAAATTCGCCCGTTCAAAAACTGTCATAGTATGGGTGACAAACACAGTTAATAGGAAAAAACGCACCCATAAACGTGCTTTCCAATTATTCCATAAATGAGGTTGAGAACGTAACAAAGCCTTGAAAAAGTCACCATGTCTATTCTCATCCTGACACCAGCTTTCAAACTTCCTAAATAAAGGATAAAATTGAAATTCTGGATGCTTTTCGATATGGCGATATACCAAAATATAACGCCAATAACCAATTTTCTCCGATAGGTAAACTGTATAAATTACCCATTCTGGAGGGAAGAAAGTATAAGTCCGGTTTTTAGTAAGATAACTCAAGTCAAGGGATAAATTAAAATCCGCCATTGACTTGTTTAAAAAACCCGCATGACGGGCTTCATCCCGTGCTAAATATTCAAATGCTTCAGAGAGTAAAGGATTACTGTCTTTGATACGACGAGATAATTCTTTAAACAATAAAAACCCGGAAAATTCCGAAGTACAAGACCGTTCTAGAAAGTCAATAAAGGCAAGTCTTTTTTCTCCCTGAATGTGATCCCAAGACTGTTTAAATTCATCATCTCTGATAAAATGATGACGGTTATAATCTGCCTTGAGTTCATCAACTACAGACCTGATTTCTTCTTCATAACCGGAAATATCCATTTTCGCCACAGCATCAAAATCTGTGGTATAAAATCGGGGTGTTAATAATGTTTCTTGAACAGGTGCTTTGACACCTGGTTTCAACAACTCAACTGGGGGAGTTTCCAAAGACTTAACCATGATACTCCTTTTGCTATTTTATCCTTGTAGAATTATCTAAACATAAATAGTAATGAGTAGTCATCAGTTAAATTATTGAAAGTAATTTGTACAAAATCATCTGAGATAATTTAGCAATTACAGAAAATTTTTATAGCATTTTTTCTATATTTAATTATTCGTTTTTGCTTTTGCTGCTAGTGATGGATACTTACCAACTTCTATTAAAAACTGTCTTTCTTGAATCCGATCATCATTGTTAAAATCTAAAATACGTGCTGTTACTTCACCAATATCTGTTAATGGTTGAATCACAGCTTCCTCAAGTCGAAAATGATCACCCCAAAAGTCTCGACGGGGATTAAAAAATCTCACCAGTTCACCATTTCGCCAATTTATTGAACCTAAATCTGTACCTTTTTGCAAATTACAAAAAACACACGCATAACAAAGATTATCCTCTGTGCTTGTTCCACCGTGTTTAACACTAATAATATGGTCAACTTGACAAGATAAGGTATCTTCCTCTGAAATTAGACAATATTCACAGATATTTCCAGCACGTTCCACAACTAACCGTCTTGTTTCTAAATTAATGTAAGTACGAGACATTTTATTTACCCTCAGTGTTGATATATTTATGGGCTTTAGCTTTTGCTAATCTAATAACGTGTTCTAAATTCAAAAAAATATCTAACTCCCGTTTTTCTTCTTTGGTGAGTTGATTATTTTTCGCTTTGTCAATTAAATCTTCTAAACGGTTTTGTGCTGTTTCTGAAAGGTGGAAATTAATTAGACTTTCGGGAGTAGTACCAGCAGCGAGAAAATCTATAAATTCGTCGTAGACTGTAATGGTTTTGACAGATGTACTCATAGTTGTATTCTTTTTTATTATTTTAACTGTTATTTACAAGTATATACATAAAATTCAGTAATTATTTTAAATCCCAGTAAATTTATTTGTCAATACAAAAAATAGAGTAATTTTACTCAATAAAATATAAAATATCATCAAATCCTGAATATCGTTATATTTAAAAGTCTAAAGAAATATAAATATCTTTATATTAATAAGAAGATTGATAGTTAAATATTTTGTAAGAGTAAAAATAACCCTGATCTTTAGCAGCAGTGGTATTTGCTGGATAGATTAGTGGATCACCCCATAAACCCAGAATAGTCATTTTTTCCTGTTGACATCGACTGTGAACTGGTAAACGAGTCGATGACTATTGAGCAAATTTGGCGCTTGAAAATGAAGGAAGCAACAATGAGTAATAATTTAGCCATCAAACTGCGTTCTGGTACTCAACAAGCTCATACAGATGCAGAAAATGTCGGTTTTATGAAATGTTTTGTTCAAGGAGTTGTAGACAGAGAATGCTTTAGTAAATTTTTGAGTAATCTGTATTTTGTTTACAGTGAACTAGAATCAGCAATTGAGAAGCATAAACAACATCCTGTAATTAGTGTAATGTATTTTCCCGAACTAAATCGCCAAGCATCTCTAGAACAAGATATGTTATTTTATCATGGTAATCTCTGGCGGAATTTCATTACACCATCAACAGCAACTCAAAAATACCTGGCGCGTATTCACCAACTTTCTACCCATGAACCTGCTTTATTATTAGGTCATGCCTATACTCGTTATATGGGTGATCTTTCCGGTGGACAAATGCTACAAAAAGTGGCTCAGTCAGCTTTGAAATTGTCCGGTTATGAAGGAACTGAGTTTTATAACTTTGCCCAAATTCCCGATAAACAGGCATTCAAAAATAAGTATCGGCAAGCATTGGATAATGTGCCTGTTGATGATGTGATGGCTGATAAAATTGTAGCAGAAGCTAACCATGCTTTCTACTTAAATATGGAGATAATTAAAGAGTTAGAACCAATTTTAATGCAAGCATTAGGTCGAGCTACATATAACGACCTAGTTTGATATTTTCACTCTGTAAATTACCTGTAAACTAACAAAAACCCTCTCCTACTCTTCTTACTTCGCGTACTTTGCGTACTTTGCGGTTTATTTCCAACAATAGTATTCACCACCAAACAAGTTTGTGTAGTCGTGAATTCTATACCCCACAAAAGCAGATAGTATTTTACAGCTATTTTCAGGTAAATAAACCACATTTTGATTTAGGTTTCGCGTCAACAATGTAGGGGCGTTCGCGAAGCGTGCTGGAAGCATCAGCATTCGGATGATAGTCTTAGGTAAAAACCGATAATTAATTGTCCGAATGCTTCGCCCTGACTGTGGTCTAAAGACATGAAAACTGCTGTAAATCAAAACCGGGTTTCTTGCAGTAAGTCCTAGCTATTTAGTTTCACTTTAGTTTCATTATTTGAAGCTAAACATACAAATGTTTTGGCAATTGGTAACAAAAGATAAATATCAACCTATTGCCAATCTACAAATTCCCACCCAACTCAAACCCAATTCAAACTTAGTGCAACTACTAGGCATTCAATTAACAGTAACTCGGAGGTTTTGATGGTCTTTCTATTACCTGGTGTCAAATTCGATTTGGACCTGATCAAAAAGTATGACACCCGCGCACCCAGATACACTAGCTACCCACCCGCTACAGAATTAACTGAAACATTTACCGCCCAAGACTTTGAAAGAGCCATCATTAATTCTAATCAACGTCAAACGCCCCTATCTTTATATTTCCACATTCCTTTTTGCCAGAGTGCTTGTTATTTCTGTGGCTGTAATACGGTGATTTCTGGCAATAAGAATATTGCCAAACCTTATCTACAAAATTTAGCGCAGGAAATCCAAAATACCAGCGAATTAATAGATACCAGCCGCAAAGTTTTGCAAATTCACTGGGGTGGTGGAACACCAAATTATTTGGAAATGCAGCAAGTTGAATTTTTGTGGGATAAGATTAATCGTTATTTCACTATTGATGAAAATGCAGAAGTTTCTATTGAAATTAACCCCCGTTATATCAGTAGAGAATATATTCTATTTCTCAGAAATATTGGCTTTAATCGCATTAGTTTTGGTATCCAAGACTTTAACCCAGAAGTACAAAAAGCCGTTAACCGTATCCAACCAGAAAAAATGCTGTTTGAGGCAATGGATTGGATTAGAGAGGCTAATTTCGCTAGTGTAAATGTAGATTTAATTTATGGTTTACCCTACCAAAATCTACATACTTTTAGAGAAACTGTCACAAAGACAATTGCTCTAGATCCTGATCGAGTTGTGGTGTTTAATTTTGCCTATGTACCTTGGATGAAACCTGTACAAAAAAGAATTGATCCGGCTACATTACCCGGCGCTCAGGAAAAGTTAGATATCCTGAAAATGACCATTGAAGAATTAACAAATAACGAGTATTTGTTTATCGGTATGGATCATTTTGCGAAAACTAATAATGAATTAGCGATCGCTCAACAAAATGGTACTCTCAAACGCAACTTCCAAGGTTATACAACTCACGCAGAAACCGAACTTTTTGGTTTTGGTTCTACATCTATTAGTATGTTAGAAGATGCCTATGCTCAAAACCATAAAGGTTTAAAGGACTATTATCAAGCTGTAACAGCAGGTATTCTTCCCACCAGTAAAGGCATTAAATTAACCCAAGATGATATCATCAGACGGGATGTAATTATGTCTATTATGTCTCACTTCCAGTTACATAAATCAGACATTGAAAAGAAATATCACATCAATTTTGATGGATATTTTGCCCAGGAACTAGAAGAATTAAAACCTCTGGAAGATGATGGACTGGTCAATTTATTAGCCGACGAAATCCAAATTACCGATACTGGTAGATTATTAGTGAGAAATATCGCCGTTAACTTTGATACTCATAGCAGAATTAAAGAAACAAAATTCTCTCGTGCTATTTGAGTATGGTAATTGGTAATTGGTGATTGGTAATTGGTAATTGGTAATTGGTAATTGGTGATTGGTAATTTGTAATTCGTTAAATACCCTAATTATCTAATAATTGGGGTATATTTTTATGTTGATGGCATTAACAGGAATTAACAATTATGATAGCTTGAATCCTTTATCTACAACTTTTGATTTAAATAAATATATCAACAGGTAGAAAAAATTATCTTTCAATACTAATAAATTTGATACAGTATAAACTATAGAGGTAATCGGCAATGATTAATATTATTGCTTGGATAATTTTAGGACTATTAGCTGGTGCGCTTGCCAAAGCTGTTTATCCTGGTCATCAAGGCGGTGGCATTGTCTCAACAATAATTTTAGGTATTGTAGGTGCTTTTATCGGTGGAACTTTATTTACACTCCTCCGCACTGGTACTCTACAATTTGCGTCTGCAACTTTAAGTATTCCCGGTCTTTTGGTGGCAATAATTGGCGCGATACTTGCGATTTATTTATGGACGCTATTCCAAAGAAGTAGCCGAGCCTAAATTCAATTTTAGATTTTGGATTTTAGATTTTAGATTTTAGATTTTGGATTTTGGATTTTGGATTCGGGATTTTGGATTTTGGATTTTAGATTTTGGGTTTTGAAGTTGGAAATTTGAATTAATTGTTTGGAAATTTGAATTAATTGTATTGTATGTTTTTTCACAAAAAAGAACCGATTCATTTTGTCAAAGTTGATGAACCTAACCCCCGCTTTGCTCAATTACTTCTAGAGCAATTTGGCGGTGCAACTGGAGAACTCACAGCCGCTTTGCAATATTGGGTGCAATCTTTTCATGTAGAAAATCCTGGTATTCGGGATATGCTCCAAGATATTGCCATTGAAGAATTTGGTCATTTAGAAATGGTTGGTAAACTCATAGAATCTCATACAAAAAATACCGACCAAACCGAAGTTTACAACAGCACTCTTTTTGCTATTCGCGGAATAGGACCTCATTTTCTTGATAGTCAAGGTCATGCTTGGACTGCAAATTACTTGAATGAAGGTGGTGATGTAGTTCGAGATTTACGGGCGAATATTGCCGCAGAAGCTGGCGCAAGGCAAACTTATGAGGAGTTAATTAAACTGGCAACCGATCAAGGAACTAAAAATACTTTAGTGCATTTGTTAACAAGAGAAATTTCGCATACCCAAATGTTTATGAAAGCTTTGGATTCTTTGGGTAAGTTGACTGATCCTATGTTTGGTAATGTTCAACCAGATGAAACTGTTTCTCTTTATTACAACTTATCTACAAATGGAACTGAGCCAGATCAACGAGGTCCTTGGAACTCTGAACCAACATTTAATTATGTCGCTAATCCTTTAGAACGTCGAGCTTAATAAATAGTCGAGTTTTCGTAGCGACTGT
>NZ_BJCE01000123.1:0-16567 GCF_005402885.1 Sphaerospermopsis reniformis | reverse complement strand
GGGCGTTCGCGAAGCGTGCTGGAAGCATCAGCATTCGGGCGATAAATATCAATTTATATCACAGGTTATTTTCCGAATGCTTCGCCCCTACTTCGCCCCTACGACTCCTGAATTCTGCTGTACTTTGCGTAGCTGAATTACTACTTAAAAAGCCCATGATCGCCTAAAATTTGCTACTCATGAGCTAAATTAACTTATTTATGTGAAAACTGCAAACTAAAGAGCTAAATGACCTAATTCTTGGAAAAGAGGGGGATATTCAAAAAACAAACCAATAATTATTCTTCTTCCTCCTCTTCTTCTTCATATTCTTCAAAAATTTCGTCTATCAGTTCTTCTGCTCGCTCATCGGAAATTTTTAATGCTTCCTGAAGTTCAAAGAGATAATCTTCTTCTGATTCGGGTATGTCTTCTTCCATTCCCAGGATCAAAATAGCTGTGATATAGGCAGTTTCACGATAACTCTTTTTTGTTAAGGATGCGATCGCACTAGGAATTAAATTCTCTACTTTTTCTTCCTCTATCAAGGTGTTGACTTTTGCTGTTAACTTATCAAAGTCTTCCTCAGAGTAACTTGCAAACAGTTCAATACCTTCTAACATTTCTGGTAAGGGGTATTCTTCGGGGGTAATAATACCTTCATCCTCACCAGAAGCGGAAAAAAGTCCGATAATGGCGATCGCTACTTCTGGTTCTAGTTTAACTGGAGTTTTGATTTTGCTTTTAACCAACTCACTTTTAGACATGATGATCCTTTTGACAGACTATTATTTAGATTCCCAAATCATTGCATAAAATCACAGAGACTGTTACTTTTTTTCATACATTTGCACACAGAAGTTATGTTTTTAACATCAAAAAGATTTTAGCTAAACTCAAAAGCTATATCCCAATCTAGAAGGTGATTTTCACACAATATCCCCGACTTCTTGCAGAAATCAGGGATCTGATTCTGATTATATGACTTACAACTTATTCCCACACTCAGCACAGAAATTATGACTGGGTGGGTTTTTTGTACCACAATGGTTGCAGTAAACTGGCTCAACTGCGGTTTTTGGTGCTGGCTTCGGTAAACCAAACATCTGGGCGTTACTCTTACCAGGCGCTACCATTGGATAGCAGTTTTCATCCTTAGTAACACGCACATCTACCACTACAGGTCCATTATGTGCCAGCATTTCCGCGATTTTATCTGCTAACTCTTCTCTGGTATTAATCACCATACCTTTAATACCATAAGCCTGTGCCAAAAGTTCAATATCTGGCATCCCTACTTCCATGTTAGAGCAGGAATAACGCTCACCGTAAAAGGCTTGTTGCCACTGGCGCACCATTCCCTGCCAACCGTTATTTAAAATTACGGTCTTGACATTTATACTATATTGCGCTAAAGTCCCCAATTCCTGTAAACACATTTGGAAACTAGCATCACCACTGATACAGATTACCTCTTCATCAGGGAAAGCTACCTTTGCACCCATCGCCGCAGGTACACCAAAACCCATTGTTCCTAAACCTGCACTAGAGATCCAGCGTCTTGGACCATTCTTCAAAAATTGGGCTGCCCACATTTGATGTTGTCCCACATCAGTAGTATAAAAAGCGTTGGGTGCTTGACGACCAACTTCCACAATTACCTCTTGGGGAGAAATACTATCAGCATGATGAGGTACAACCAAAGGATAATCCTGTTTCCACTGGTTGATTAAATTCAACCATTCTTGATTTTGGTTGGGTGTTGCTTTGCCGTTTGCGTCTTGACAGCGCCGTAATAAATCTTTTAAAACGTTTTTGACATCACCAACAATAGGCACATCAGGAACACGGTTTTTACCTACTTCTGCTGGATCAATGTCAATGTGAATAACTTTAGCGTGGGAGGCAAACTCATCTAATTTACCTGTTACCCGGTCATCAAATCTTGCACCAACACAAATCAGTAAATCACAATCTGTCACCGCAAAGTTAGCGTAAGCTGTTCCGTGCATTCCCAACATTCCCACAGATAGGGGATGATGTTCATCAAATGCACCGATACCCATTAAGGTTGTGGTGACAGGGATATTAAATAATTCTGCTAATTGTTTAACTTCTTCGTGAGCATTAGCCGCGATCGCACCCCCACCGACATACAATAAAGGACGACGACTTTCACGAATTAACTGGATAGCTGCGTTAACTTGTCTGGGGTTGCCTTTAACTGTGGGACGATATCCTGGTAATTTAACTGAACCTGGTTCTACAGGCACATAATCAAATTCTTCTAAAGCCACATCTTTAGGAACATCTATCAAAACAGGTCCAGGTCTACCCGTACTGGCAATGTGGAACGCTTCCGCCACAATTCGCGCCATATCTTTAGGATCACGCACTACATAAGAATGCTTAACAATGGGTAAAGTAATACCGTAAATATCTGTCTCCTGGAAAGCATCAGTACCAATTGCTGCCCGTGGTACTTGTCCAGTGACAATAATCATGGGAATAGAATCCATGTAAGCAGTCGCAATACCCGTTACCAGGTTAGTTGCTCCTGGACCAGAAGTACCAAAACATACTCCTACCTTGCCAGTTGCACGGGCATAACCATCAGCAGCATGGGAAGCACCTTGTTCGTGTCTGACAAGAATGTGTTTAATTGTACCAGTTTCCTCTACTTTGTAAAGGTCATCATAAATCGGTAGAATTGCTCCACCGGGATAACCAAAAATGTACTCAACACCATGACGCAGCAGACTATCTAACAAAGCAAAACCGCCAGTTGCCCGTTTTGGAGTTACAGGGGTAGATTTAGAGACAGCAGACTGTTTCTGATTTTCCGATTGTGGGAGACTGATTTGAGAAGACGATGGCACGGTTAACCTCAAAATATAACTAAAAGTTAAGCCTTAGATTTTGTATTTAGAATTTCAGGGTAATCCAATTCTACACCCAAAATAAAAACCACTTTTAATTGAGTGGCTTTTTTAAATTTTTAATACATTATTACTAATTCATCAAATACCTAATTTGGATTTGCTTTAGAAAAGCGGGGAAGTCAGAGTATCTGAGTATTGGTATTTGTGATGCCAGATTACTTTACAATTTGTAAACATCTGAAAATCTGCATCACTACTATGGTACAGTCCAGCTAACGGTTCTGATGGGGAACAGCCATCAGAGGTAACGGGGAAAGCCTGGTGTAAATCCAGCACTGTCCCGCAGATGTAATGAAGTTAACACTTCAAAGTCAGAATGCCCGCCGCCATGATAACCTACTTCCATCTGCGAGGTACAGATGAATAACACAATTAAAACTCTCTTCATCAAAAATTATCACTGTCTCATAGAGTCAAATATAGGTGGTACCATAGACATTTCTATGATATTGTAAAATTTTCCCTACATATATCAATAGCTATTTAGAAGGTGATAGATACAAACCTGAAAACCGGATTGTATCCTCAGTTTCATCTTTACATATTTGCATGATTCCTTGTCCTAGCCAAATTTAAGCTTGCAGTGTAAGTAAAGCTATTCGTCATTTCAATCTGCAATACATAAAAATTAATGCAAAAAAAACAACATACTTTATTAGTCTGTACAACCTGCGCTAGTGTGTGGAAAGACGGTAAACAGATAGGTGAAGGTGGCGGACAGCAGCTATTACAACAACTTCAACAACTCGCACAAACTTGGGAACTGCACTCTAAATTCTCCATTCAGGGAGTCCAATGTATGAGAGCTTGCAACCATGCTTGCGTTATCGCTTTGCAAGGAGAAGAGAAATTTACCTATCTTTTCGGTAACTTAGCAGTTGATGATAGTGTATCTGCCATACTGCTATGTGCCACCCAATACTACACTAGCCCCAAGGGTTTAATACCTTGGTCAGAACGTCCATAAGCTTTAAAAACAGGCATATTAGCCAAAATACCACCCCTCAGTAAATGGGCAAAACTCACCAAAAATTCCTGTTAATTAAAGTTCGTAGTGAGGACTTTAGTCCTCCAGACAAACCCAGAAACTAGCTTGAAACTAGCTTGCAAAACTTACCCTAACTGTGATAATAATAATCATTACCAAAATTTACAGGCTAAAAACTTTTGTGCAGACCACCAGTATTTATTTATTCAGGGACCTAACTACCAATGCGTACTCAGCTTATTATCAGGTGGGGAACTCAAATACTGATTTCTAGTTTGACCATTACATCCGGGATATTAGGGAAAAATTACCCCAGCATAGCCACAGAAGTTACACCAAAATCTGAAAATTCCGCCCAAGACTTACAACCAATTGCACAAACAGAGGAAAAAGAACCGGATATAGAAATCACAGTGATTGATAGTATTCTTAACGAACCAGTATTTTCACCCTTTCGTCGAGAAGGAACAGTCAAAGATTCTACTCGTCCGGTTTACGTCATCACTGGGGAAGAAATGGAAGCGCAAGGTGCAAGAACAGTCAAAGAAGCACTGCGATTTTTACCGGGTATTTTGGGTGATGGAACTGTAGGAACAGAAGTCAACGCTTTAAGTGGTCAATTTATTCGCGGTTCTAACACCGGTCAAGTTTTAATATTATTGGATGGAAGACCAATTAATAATTTAGGTGGTGGAGGTTTCGACCTTTCAGAATTTACCAGTAATAATATTGAAAGAGTTGAAGTCTTACCCGGAGGTGGTTCAACCCTCTATGGTTCAGACGCAATTGGTGGAGTAATTAACATTGTTACCCGTCGTCCTACAGATAAAATTACCACCACAACGAAAGTTAACATTGGGTCTTATGGACTCAACCAACAAAGCATTCAAAATAGCGGGAAATCTGGTGATATTTCTTGGGTAGTTGGTTACAACCGTACCCAAGCACAAAATAATTATCCCTTTAGCATTCCTGAAGCTAACTTTGAAGGGACAAGAAAAAATAATGACGCACTATTCAACAACTTTAATCTCAAATTAGAAGCTAATTTAGACAAACGTAATACCTTAGCTTTATCAACTTTATACTTAGGGAAAGAACAGGGATCACCCGGAGGTGTACCCATTCCTGTACCCCAATTTGGACAGGGATTTTTTAACTCTCTCACCGAGAATAACCGAAAATACACAGACCAAGTTCTCACTGATTTAACCTGGAACTCTAAATTAGGAAAGGGAGATGATTCACTATTAAAAGCGAGAATTTACGCCGATTTTCTCAACACTCGCTTTGATAATCGTAGTGGTGCAATTACATCTCAAAATCGCTTTGATACTCAACAAGATTCCTATGGTGTGCAAATTACCCATAATTGGAATTTATCTAAAAATCAAACCTTAGTTTATGGCTTTGATTATCGTAATACTAATGTCCGCAACACTTCCTTTAATTACGGGACAAATATTTTACGAGTAAATTATGATGATGGTATCAGTCAAGGGGCGATATTTAGTAGATATGACATTCAGTTTTCTCCTAGTTTAAACGTCAATTTAGGAGTGCGTCAAGATTTTAGTAGTTTAGTTAATGGTTCATTTACATCTCCATCTGTAGGTGCAAAATTCGCAGTTTCTGATTCCACTACCCTGAGAGCTAACTATATCAGAAACTTCCGCGCCCCCACAATTGCCAATTTATTTAATAATAATCCTACTAACATTGGTAATCCTGATTTAAAACCAGAAAAAGGTGATAGTTTTGATGTGGGAATTGACCAAAAAATAGGCAATATCGGCTTACTGCGGTTGACATTTTTTAGCAACCGTGTTTCTGATACCATTGCCTTTACAAGACTCACTCCACCAATAAATGGGAATACGGGAACTTGGGAAAATATTGGTTTAGTCCAAACTCAAGGAATTGAAGCATCTCTGAATTTACAACTAGCAAGAAATATCTATGGTTTTGTGAATTATACAGCCAATGACCCACGTATTTTAAAAAGCGGTAATCCCGCAGAGGTTGACAAAGAATTACGTTTTGCAGGTGCAGATAAGTTAAATTTTGGTGTGTCTTATGAAAATCCCCAAGGTTGGTATTTTGGTTTGTTAATGAATTCTTTAAACGGATATCCAACCAATAATACAAATACAGAATTTTTGCCGGGATATACCACTTTTGATATGAAGATGCGTGTGCCAATTAATGATAGGCTAGTATTGACTTGTAGCTTGGATAATTTGTTTAATCAGCGTTATCAGTTATTCCCTGGTTTTCCTGATGGGGGTAGGGTATTTCAAGTGGGTTTGAGTTCTAGTTTTTAATAATTATCTCACGCAAAGATGCAAAGGAGAAGTACGAATGGCTGAGTTTAATTGTTGTGTACAACCAATGAATAAAATAGAAACAGAAAATCTATCTACGGGTGGATGTGTTGAGTATGAATATTTTGATTGTGGGAGTGATGTTTTAGCATCGTTAATGTATACTTTATTTGAGCAAAATTGGCAGCAGGTGGGAATTGCCCATATTGTTCAAGGTAGTGTTTTAGAGTTGGAATTTAATGCACCTCCAAAACTATGTATTCTCTATGATGGATATTTGACAGTGGCCGCTGAAGGGTGGCATTTACATTTGTGTATTGATACTAATTTCGGTGGACCTTTATGTAAAACTCCTGTGGAAGTGAGGAAGCAGCGTCTAGTTTCTCGTGCAGCTTTTTATCGGCGGTTTAATCCAGAAGGAAATCCTAGAAGTTGGGGGATTCAATTTTGGAATGGTGCGAATGAACAATTGATGACGATTTTATTACCTAATCCTTTGGTAGATGGGGAAAATTTATTACCAGAAGGAAAACCAAATTTAGAAAAGTTAGCTTTGTATCAAGATTTGAGAGATATTTATGTGTTAGGAATTAAACCAATTCCCTTTAATAAAAATCCTCTCAAACATTCCTATATTTCAGTTTGTACTTCTACTCGCTGTCTTCCTTCTCGCAAATGGCAACCTACATTTGAGGCGTTAAAATCAGCAGTGGAAAATGCAGGTTTAGATATAGAAGTAAGAACATCTGGTTGTTTAGAAGTTTGTCAATTAGGACCTGTGGTTTTCTATTCTAATGATAGAACTTGGTACACTCGCGTTAATTCTAATGTGGCAGAAAATATTGTCAATGAACATTTAGTCAAGGGTAATAAGGTGGCTGAAAACTTATATCCACCGGAAAAAGTATAAGCTACTCCCCATTAATTTTTCTGTAAAAATATGCTCGTAGTAAGGGCTTTAGCCCTGCTTCAGTGAAACCCAACATTAGCAAAAAATACCAAAGCTTGGCGTTGGGTTTCGTTCCATTGCTTCGCAACGCGAACAACCCAACCTACAAAATCTCACTATTTAACAAATATTTAGCAAGAATGAAATTTTCAAAACTTCCTTACTCAAAACTAATCATTTTTTTATGTCAATTTTGCCTTATAGCCACATTTATTATTGCCTGTCATAGTACAAAAAATCCTATAACTCAAAATCATATAAATAACAACACAACCAATAACACCTGTATTCAAAATCATAACCCTAATCAAGATTATTTCCCCACCAAATCTAAAATTAACTATGCTACAGGTTTTACAGTTGAATATCATAATCATTACAAAGTTGTGACGATTAAAAATCCCTGGCAGAATGCTAAAACTCAGTTTCAATATGTTTTAGTTCAGTGTGGAACTCCCACACCTTCAGCATTTAATCAAGCACAAATTATTACAGTTCCTGTTAATTCTGTCGTGGCTTTATCTACAACTCATTTACCTCATTTGGATAAATTAGGATTGGTGGATAAATTAATAGGTATTAGTAATACAAAACAAGTGAATACTCCGGCTGTAGTTCAGAGAATAAAAGTGGGAAAAGTTACCCAAGTAGGTAATAATTCTAATGTGGATATAGAAAAGTTGTTAGCATTAAATCCTGATTTGGTCACAACTTTTGGTACAGGAAATTCCCAAACAGATAGTTACGGTAAACTTACGGAAGCTGGTTTGAAAGTGGGGATAAATGCTGAATATATGGAAGATACGCCATTGGGAAGAAGCGAATGGTTAAAATTTACGGCTTTATTTTTTAATCAAGAAGAAAAAGCTGAAAAGATATTTCAAGAAATAGCAGATAAATATACAAAAATAGCCCAAAAAGCTCAATCTGTAAAAAATCGGCCGACGGTATTTGTTGGCTTTAATTTTAAAGGTACTTGGTTTATGTCTGGTGGTAAAAGTTATGTTGCTAAATATCTGAATGATGCAGGAGGTAATTATCTGTGGAGTAATGATAAATCTAATGGTAGTTTACCACTTTCTTTTGAAGTAGTTTTAGAACGTGCAGCTAAAGCTGATTATTGGTTAAATTCTCGCCAAGTTTGGCAGAGTTTAAAAGATGTTGTAGCTGAAGATAGTCGTTATGGTGATTTTCAAGCTGTAAAAACTGGAAATATTTATAATAATAATGCCCGTGTCAACGTAGATGGTGGTAATGATTATTGGGAAGGAGGAATTAGTAACCCCGATATTGTACTGGCAGATTTAATCAAAATTTTGCATCCAGAATTGTTACCGGAACATCAACTGTTTTATTACCGCAATTTGCCAAAATAATGTTTATGAAATCTGTGAAAAAACATTTTAATCCTCACTTATTCATTCCAGATAATATTTCCCTTAGAAGTTTATGTTTTGGGATATTAATTGTAGCTTTGCTATTAATATTTCTCTTAGATTTAGCTTTGGGTTCAGTTTCGATTCCTGTTGATGAAGTGGTAAATATTTTACTAGGAAAACAACCAGAAAAGATAACTCATAGCAATATAATTCTCAAATTTAGATTACCGAAAGCTTTAACTGCAACCTTAGCGGGTGCTGCTTTAGGTGTGAGTGGTTTACAAATGCAAACATTATTTAAAAATCCCTTAGCTGGACCATTTGTATTAGGAATTAGTTCTGGTGCGAGTTTAGGAGTGGCGTTGGTGGTGTTAACTGCAAATGTGACTGCACCAACTTTATTAAATAATTTGGGAATCATTGCTGATTTTGGATTAGTGATAGCTGCTAGTGTGGGTGCGGGTTCGGTTTTAGGTGTGATGTTGGTTGTTTCTCGTCGGGTGCAAGATACAATGACGCTGCTAATTTTAGGTTTATTATTTGGTTATGCTACTGGTGGAATTGTGAGTATT
Organism: Sphaerospermopsis reniformis; assembly: GCF_005402885.1. Lineage (NCBI taxonomy): Bacteria > Bacillati > Cyanobacteriota > Cyanophyceae > Nostocales > Aphanizomenonaceae > Sphaerospermopsis > Sphaerospermopsis reniformis. The sequence goes on along the minus strand of NZ_BJCE01000123.1, from coordinate 7,434 downwards.
TTATTGCAATTTAGCACTAGAGAACGGATTCAAAGTTATATTATGTGGACTTTTGGTAGTTTTGCTGGTGTGACTTGGAAACAATTAATTGTGTTAATTCCGGTGATACTTTTAAGTTTATTAATAGCGTTGTTGCAATCAAAATCTCTGAATGCACTTTTGTTAGGTGAATCCTATGCCAGAAGTGTAGGTTTAACGGTAGAAAAAACTAGATTTTCTATTATTATCAGTGCTTCTATTTTAGCAGGTGGAATTACAGCTTTTTGTGGTCCTATCGCATTTTTGGGTGTGGCTATTCCTCATTTATGTCGGAGTTTGTTTAATACTTCTGACCATCGAATTTTAATTCCCAGTGTGATAATTTTAGGGGCAATTTTAGCTTTAATAGCAGATTTGTTTTCTCAATTAGCAGTAAGTCAAATGGTTTTACCTTTAAATGCAATTACGGCTTTAATTGGTACTCCTGTTGTGACTTGGGTAATTTTAAAGCGTAATTCCCGCAAGTCTTTTCCATCCTAATTACTACTCGATTTTTTATAAATCAGAAAGTTACTTACCTATTCCCTATTCCCTGTTCCCTGTTCCCTGTTCCCTAACTCAACAAATATGAGTAATGCAATTTTGACAACCCACAATTTGACTATTGGTTATCAAACATCCCGAAAAAATTTTCGGTGTGTAGCAGAGAATATTTCTGTATCTTTGCAAGCTGGGGAATTGGTGTGTTTATTGGGTCCCAATGGTGCAGGTAAATCTACATTATTGCGATCGCTTGCCGGAATGCAACCACCTGTAGCCGGTGAAGTCCGACTTTTAGATGATAATATCTACAATTTAGCACCCCAAGATTTAGCGAAACGGTTGAGTTTAGTTCTCACAGAAAAAGTTGATGGAGGGATGCTATCTGCTTATAATTTAGTAACTTTAGGACGACATCCTTATACTGACTGGTGGGGAAATTTGACTGCTGAGGATGAAGCAATAGTCCATTGGGCGATAAAATCTGTAGGTGCATTAAATTTAGTCTCCCGTCAAGTTAGCGAACTCAGTGATGGTGAACGACAAAAAATTATGATTGCCCGCGCTTTAGCGCAGTCTCCTATAGTCATGTTGCTAGATGAACCAACAGCATTTTTAGACTTACCCCGGCGAGTAGAAATTATGCAATTGTTGCGTAATTTAGCCAGGGAAACTAAACAAGCAATTCTCCTTTCTACCCATGATTTAGACTTAGCTTTGCGTCTAGCCGATCAAATTTGGCTATTAAATTCTCATGGGATTTTACAGGTAGGCGCACCAGAAGATTTAGTATTAAGTGGTGCATTTGCTAATACTTTCAACAGTGAAGGTGTGGAATTTGATATTTTTTCTGGTGAGTTTAATTTGCATACACCATTTAAAGGAGAAATTCAAGTTATGGGTGAGGGTATAGCTACTATATGGACTATTCGTGCTTTACAAAGAGTAGGTTTTCAGGTGAAACAAACTGAAAAATTTTCTTTTAATCAAAATGCTGCAAAAACACAATTAGTAGTAGAAGTTATATCAAAATCTCAAGAGAAATTTTGGCAAACCCAAGTCATAAATAATCATCCAGATGTGTATGTTCATAATTCACTATATGCAATGATTGATTTTTTAAATCAGAATGTCATTTCACTAGACAATTAAGGCTTGAGATATTTACCTGGTAGCTTATCAACATACATAAAGGATGATTGTTACCCAATTTTTAGATCAAATCTTGCAAGACTTTGCGGGTATTTTGCCAAGTCCAGAAACCAATCAATACTACAGTGATACTCATACCAAAAAGAACTGTTGCCAAGCCAAAAGCATTAACCAGCTTGGTTGTAATCAATAAAGGTGCAGACAGAGCAATATTAATGGCATGATTTTGAAAGCCAAATACCTTACCGTGCATTGCTGGGGGGGTGTGCTGTTGAATTAAGGTTTGCATTGGCACGTTAATTAATGCTGCACCTAAGCCCAAGAACACACAAAGTCCCAACACTAAAAATAAATTATGAGTAACAATAAACATTCCCAGTGCCAAGGCCATAAACATAAAACCAATTAACGGCAAGGGTTTATGATGCAGTTTATGGCCAAAATGTCCCAAAATTCCTGCGCCTAAAACCATTCCCACACCGGCAGCAGCAACAAAGAAGCTAAAATCAGTTTGTTCTAGGTTCAATCTAGCAGCTAATCTAATAGATAATTCCAATAATGCCGCAAACACGCAATACAAAGCGACAATTTGCAACATCGCATTCCAGACCAAGCGGTTTTGTTTGAGATACGAAAAGCCTTGTAAAAATTCGGTGATAGGATTAGCTACGGATGTTTGTCTATGTTCTTTAAACTGAATCGGTAACATGATGATAGCTGATAACAGGTAGAAACCTCCTACTAAAAATTCTTTACCAAATTCAAAGTTGAGATATTCCGCGCAGTCTAAAATTGGCTTTCCCACAGCATAACCAACTATCAATGCTCCCATCATGGTGCTGCTAAATAAAGCATTAGCGGCCATTAAATTCTCTCGTTGCACCATTAGGGGAATAGTAGCTTGTTCCGCTGGGGCAAAAAACTGAGTTACCGAGGAGATACCAAAATTCAGTGCTAACAATATTCCTAACTGCCTGGGCAAGAAAGCTATACTTAATGTCAACAAGCCCCGCACGACATCAGAACCCACCATAATTAGCTTTTTGGGCATCCTATCAACAATCACACCACCAGCAGAACCGAAAAAAATCGCTGGTAGGGTAAAAGCCATATACATATAAAAGCGCCCTGTGCCTTCTGCTAAATTGGCAGGTAAGTATTTTTTCTCCAACAAATCAATCATTAAAATCAATAAAACCTTATCTGCTAACTGGGAAATGAGTTGACCGATCCACAGGAGCATAAAATTACGGTTTTTTAGCAGTGCGCCAAAGCCGCTATTAACAGCAGTCGGTTCAGTGGGAAACATCACAAATAGGGAATTGGGAATTGGGAATTGGGAATTGGGAATTGGGAATTGGGAATTGGGAATTGGGAATAAATAATTATCTATTCACTGTCACCAGTCACCAGTCACCAGTCACCAGTCACCAGTCACCAGTCACCAGTCACCAGTCACCAGTCACCAGTCACCAGTCACCAGTCCCCTGTTATTCATAACTTTTTAACAATATATGCAAAAATTCAGCCGTATTTAGGGATTTTTGGGAGTGAGAAAACCGAATTGATGGATCTGTCCAGTTACCTTGTACCTTGTGGGGCGATCGCCACATTGATAAATGATCAACTGGTGGATCGGCATAAAAATTATCTTCCCCAATACCTAAAATAGCAGAACTCCAATGGGTAAAATAATCATGACTCAGGCGATGTATGGGAAAATTTCCCCATAATGGCACGCCCCAGCCATCTATAGCTATTAATGCTTTCACATTACCACCTTGAAGTTGCCATGTTGTAGCCGCCGCGATCGCACCTACTACACCAGCACTAAAACCAATGAATATAACAGGTGATTCTAGCTTATTACTCAGGTGATCGCGCAAAAACAGTAAAATATGAAGTGCTGATAAAGTGAAAATCCCCTCTCCCGGAAAAACCAGTATATTTAATAACTGCTGATCACCTCTCTCTACATTGGGGTTAAACAAGCTGCTGACAAAGCTTTGCGTTAATTCTATTTCATGAATACCTGGACAAATAATAATATTCATTAGCTTTTATGGTTAAAGATCAACAACCTATGGCATTTGCTCGGTTAATTGTAAGTTAATTGTTAATTTTTACTGGTTAATTGTAAATTTTTCATGATCAGATGTATATTTTTATGTTCACATCTATCCTATCCCCCTGGATGGGATAATAATTAACTAATATGGCGAATTATAGGGTTATACCCTGTGAGGATGTCGCCATTTCGCTTATATTGAGGGAATTATTGTGGTTGCAACTCCAGAAAAAATGCAACATACTCACGAGCATCTACCAGGCCATGATCGCATAGCTGTACTGCTCATGGGTTATGGTGAAGTCGAGAGCTATGAAGATTTTGCCAATTATAATGAACAAGCTTTAAATCTACTTACTGCCAAATTTGCACCAGTACCAACTTGGATTTATCCCACTTTAGCCAAGATTTTAGCTATATTTGATCGTCATGAATGGGGACATACCCATCATGATTTTATCTCACCCCATAATGCCATTTTTGAACAGCAACGGGCAGGAATTGAACACGAATTACAACATAAATGGGGCGGTGGTGTTCAAGTTTTCAAAGCTTTTAACTTTTGCGCTCCTTTTTTACCGCAACAAGTTTTAGCAGAAATCAAAAATCAAGGCTTTGAAAAAATATTGATCTATCCTTTGTTAGTGGTAGATTCTATTTTTACCAGTGGTATTGCTATTGAACAAGTTAATAATGCTTTGGCTGAATTAGCTGATGGTGATGAACATTGGGTGAAAGGAATGCGTTATATTCCTTCTTTCTACAATGAGCCGGAATATATCAATTTAATGGCGCAAATAGTAGAAGAGAAAATCAATTCTGACTTAGCCGATGCCTATTTACCATCACAAATTGGTATTGTGTTGATGAATCATGGATGTCCACACAAAGCCAAAGGTTTTACATCAGGAATTGATGAAAGTCAAGCACTTTACGAATTAGTGAGAGAGAAATTAATTCACCGTTATCCTTTAATTTCTGTCGGTTGGTTAAACCACGATACACCATTAATTGAATGGACTCAACCCAATGCCACTCAAGCAGCTAACAATCTGATTCAATTAGGTGCAAAAGTGGTAATGTTTATGCCCATAGGTTTTGCCACAGAAAACCATGAAACCTTGTTAGATGTACATCACATTATTCATGATTTAGAAAAACAGCATTCTGGTGTGGACTATTTACAAATGGCTTGTGTAAATGATGATCCCCGCTTTTTGGATATGGCTGCGGAATGGGCTAATGTTCACATTCAAGAATTAATGGCAGCAGAAGGTAAGGAAGTTAATGTACATTTAGCTATACATCATCATCACCATCATTAGGTGACAGGTGACAGGTGACAGATAAAGAATCACTTCTTGTCTGTTACCTTTTGTCTTGTTGATTTGAACTAAGCTGTTACACAGCTAAATTGTATCTTAACGGGTGACAAGGAGGCTAAACAGCTTGTTTCATAAGGGATAGAGCCTGAAAGCCACGTTGAAAAAAGAGGCGTTTATGCGGCTTGAGAGCGATTAAGTTCAGAGCTAAATCAGCCCATAATTCCATGCCATAAATCCATAATTGTCCGTAGAGAGCAAAGCCAAAATCACTCTGACGTGGGTACTTATCCTGGTGTTGTTGAATACGTCCGGCATAAATCTCTATACCTAATTTTTTCATCCGCTGACCGTACATAGTGGCCAAACTATAAGCAATAATAATCAATAAGACTAAAGCTAAAAAACGAGTTTCATTCACTTTAGTGTCCTCTAAATTATAGCCACCTGTTTTACAATCTTTAAAGAACTGTTCAATTCCCCATCGGCATCTATAAAGACATAAAGTTTGTTTCAGAGTTGGCAGATTTGTTAAAATATACCAAGGTTCTTTTGGTCCTTTTTGACGATATTTTCTCTTCCAATAAACAGCAATATTAAATAAGCCTAATTCATCCCCTTTACCACATTTAACTCCCTCATAAAACTTCGATATTCCTGGCTTAAATCCTTGCCTTGGTTTTTAAGCACTTGATATTCTTGTCCTGGGTTTTCCTGAAAATGAAGGTCTTTCTTCTGACGTAGAGCAAAGCACACTCCTTGCTCATCAAGCCATTTAGCAAGTTTTGGACTATGAAATTCTCTATCTGCTAACACCACAATTCGACATTTTTTTAACAACTTTATTGCTGTTTTTATTAATCTTTTTTGGGTTTGTAAATTACTATTTCCGACATGATTTAATGTTTCCCAATATAGTGGTAAGGCATGAGTACCCCATACCAATGTCACCATAAATATGTTTCGCCCCTTCCACTGTGTTCTATCCAGTGCTACCATCCAATAACCATATTTTTGATATTGTTTTTTATGAAAATAACGCCGCTGTTCTCGATTCAGTTGCTTTGGTGTTAACGATTGTCTAATCCAATATTTTATCAACGGAAACCATAATAATTTTACGCAGAGTTTCCCTATTGCTAAAAATCTTTGTAGATTACGTTTCCTGCTTTCATATTGAATTGGTTGGGGAAATAAACTTGCCAATTTTGACAGTTTTACTTGGCGATGAGCTTGTATCAATAACAACAATATCTCTAGTGTCAGATACTGCTGTTCACTTAAATGCTTTCGGAAAATTGTTTGATATGATTGTGGTAACATTTTGTTGTTTTGGGGGCTTCCTTGCCCCTATTTTTTTCCCTCCTTATTTTCTCAAATTATTGCCACATCTCATCTTCAGCCCCCTTGTCACCCGTTAAGAAAAATGTGTAAACTTAAAGAGTTCACCTATTACCAAAATTTCTATGACTCGCTGGTTTAATATTGCAGGTCCATGTTCAAATGATATCCACTATCTCCTATCTCCCACAGTCAGATTACCAGATTTAGAGGCGTTAATTCAACAACGTAGTTATTTTGTCCTACACGCACCACGACAAACAGGGAAAACCACCGCCATGTTATCCCTAGCAAAACAACTTACCGACACTGGAAATTATGCCGCAGTCATGGTATCTGTAGAAGTAGGCAGTGCATTTAATCATGATCCTACCACCGCAGAATTAGCCATTTTAGGAACTTGGTATGATACAATAAATATTCGTTTACCCAAAGAATTACAACCACCTGTTAAACAATGGCAACAGGAAGAACCAGGAAGCAGAATTAAAGCTTTTTTATCAGCTTGGGCAACATCTTTAAACCGCCCTTTAGTATTATTTATAGATGAAATTGATTCTTTACAAGATCAAACATTAATTTCTATTTTACGACAATTAAGAGATGGTTTTCCTAACCGTCCAGAAAATTTTCCCTCATCAGTAGGTTTAATTGGTTTACGAGATGTGCGAGATTATAAAGTAGCATCGGGAGGTAGTGACAGATTAAATACTTCTAGTCCTTTTAATATAAAAGTTGCTTCTCTGACTATGAGAAATTTTAATCTTGCAGAAGTAGGAGAATTATATCAACAACATACAGCAGCAACAGGACAAATTTTCACACCAGAAGCAATAGAAACAGCTTATGATTTAACCCAAGGACAACCTTGGTTAGTGAATGCTTTAGCTAAAGAAATTGTAGAGAAAATGGTAAAAGATAGAAATATTACTATTACAAAAGAACATATTTTAACAGCCAAGGAAATATTAATTAATCGTCAAGATACTCATTTAGATAGTTTAGCTGAACGATTAAGAGAAAAACGAGTTA
>NZ_BJCE01000122.1:0-16621 GCF_005402885.1 Sphaerospermopsis reniformis | reverse complement strand
ACCCCTAGCGCGTTTTGGGTACATATGTATATAATTGGTAATATTTTTCATCTTTGGTAGAACCACGGTATATTTTCCATTTACCGTTCTACCATTTTTCCGTTATATATTTCGGACAGGTCTATTTAACTAAATTTGATTAAATGGATAATTAAATATCTGCGAACATATCGTCATCGTCATCATGAAAAGACCCTTTTCCGGGAATGAAAGAGTCAGAATCAGTTCTTTGTGACTCACTACCACTATTACTGTTGGTGCTATCTTCATTTTTATTAGTGGTATCATCATCACTAGAATTACCAACATCCAAACCAAACATAGCAGCAAGGGTTTGAGGATTAGTCATTGTACTTAGGGGTACAGGTAAAACATCACTTGATTTGTGTGGTAATCCTAATTCGATTCGTAAATAAGCTAAATGTTGCTCCAGAGCATGACAACAAATCAACCCTACTCGACGTGTTTCTTGTTCACTAATACCTACACCTGTATTTGCTTGTGCTTTGTATGCTAATGGCAACCAGCACATTCTTAATGCCTGCAATACCATTTCTTTACTAGAATGCACGTTATCTCCCTGTTGCAAATAAGAAATTAATTGCCCATCTGCTGTATTTGAATAGGGACGACAATGAAATTTGAAATCTTTACGATATCTGTCAGTTCTATTACTATTAATACCGTCAGACCTTTTGCTACTGCTGTTCTGTCTATTATTTTGTCTGTTATTGTCATTATTTGAGGGCTGTTTTTTGTTGGTAGTCATGCTACTTTCTCCATTTGCGCTCTAAATCGCATAAATAAACCAAAAGCATCAATTAACCTAAAGGACAAAGTTTCTTGCTCTCGAAATGTATGGTAATAATCATTACTGGCATTCTTAAATGCTTCCTGTACCTGCTGTTGTAAATCAGTACCCCAGTAAGTGGAAATCTCTTCAAAACATTCCTGTAACTCTTGCTCTAAGTACAACGCTGCACCACCACTTAAAATCACTTCATTCACCGCAGGTAAAGTAGATTCCAGCCAGTCGTAAAGCCTAGACCAATACTCAGCTTTAGCAGTAGCAATGGCATTAACAATCATCTGCAACTCATAATTAATGTTTTTTGGGTCTTTGCTTTTGACCAAAGCGCGAATTGCTTGGTTATCTGCTGTGATATCTGCACCGGCTGCATAGATAGCAGCAGTTAAAGTAGTGGCATCTTGTCCAGATGTGCGTTCAATTAATCGTTTTACCATTTGGTGAAAGCCCAACCCATTGGTATAACCCGCCGTCATCTTGCCCCTTTCAAATAAGAGAAGGCTGCTATTGCGATGTCCAAACATCAGCACCGCAATGGTTTGAGCGTTGAACCATGCTTTACCGTTTTGGCGTTGGCGAATCATGGCCAATCCTGCACCTTCAGGTAAACACTCGAATCTTTCCAGCTTCACCCGCAACCTTTGACCCCGAAATCTAAAATCTTTGAGTGCAACCCGTAACTGTTCTTCAAAGGCTTGGCGATTTTGATATTCACCGTAGGGTAGTAGTGAAGTCAGTGATAACGAGAACCTATTGGGTAGTTTATTGTGTTGAGCGATCGCACCAACAACCGCTAAAGCTTTGTCAATTGAAGTTTCGTACTTGAGCTTATCTAGTCTGGCGGATGCTGAAAACTGACGTGCTAAAAATCCCACTACTGTACATTGTGTATCACCATCTGCTGTACAAGATACCCAGGCTTCATCTACTGGATGAGAAGATTCTAGACCCTTGCGACTTGACATATAAGCGTCAATCGAACTTTGTGGCAACCTTAGCATTTCTGGTTCCATTGTCATCAAACATGGTTTGCCTTCAGTTGCTAGTTCATAAACTATTTTGGTCAAGGAAGCACCAGGGTCAAAACTGACGATCAAGTTTGACATTGATTCTGGTTTGCCTAACAACTTCTTTTTAAGTTAAGTGCAAATAAAAATTATGCCTATCTACCTACTGACTATTTTTTTGCCAAAATTTTTATCCAGTTGGCTATTTTTTTCACAACCGTTGATCAAGTCGTTGCTTTTATGCTCAAAAAATTTGATTCCAAAAAGTGCGCCATTGAACCACCACCAAACCACCATCAAACAGCCATTGAGCTACCATGCTACTGCCAGACAACAACCATTTAACAGCCATTCAACCGCCACTCAGTATGCTTTGTATAAGTATTGATATTCAATAAAAAGGCTTATTGACAATAAATCTGCCAACGAACCACCATCGAACTGCCAACATACAACCATTGAACAACCATCGAACAACACTCAATTTTTTGATTTGAGTAGCCCAAAAAAACGTTTGGGGCATAGCAAGCCATGTCGCAATGTGCATCTCTATGATGCAAAAAGGTTGTACTTTTCAGGGAAACAGCGACAGACTTGCCCTCCTTTCACGGTTCCCCTACCTAAGTAGGTTAACCACCGTAACGGAGGGGGAGACGATACGAAAAAAATCAAACTCAACGAAAACAAGATTCGCTTTTTACATGACTCGTAAAACGCAAAGAAAAAATATCCACTTGGCTAATGACTGATTGGTTTACATATTTAAAACTAGAAATACAACATAATCTTTGTAAGAAATTGAGCCATGCCTCCAAAAGAGCGCACAATCAGGTTTCATATCTGCCTCACACCAGAAGAAAAAGAACAGGTGCGACGAATGGCAGAGGAAAACAGCTTGACAATGGCAGAGTTATTCCGTGCTAAGACTATCAAAAATAGATTACCCAGGCGTGTCACCAAAGTAGCAGGTCAAACTTACTGGGAATTGGGGAAAATAGGCAATAACCTCAACCAAATAGCTAAAGCTATCAATACATCGGTACTCATGGGTGAACCAGTAGTTGTTGATCGAGCGTTACTAGAAGAGGTGAGAAATTTGGTAAGACAAGTGCGGAGAGAAATCACGGAGGTTGATTTAATTACTGATTTACAAGATGAGGAAGATTGATTTGTCAAACAAGTGCTGCGAGAAATTATCAAAATCTGCGGAATTTACGCCTGTGGACAAGGAGATGCCGACATCCTTGCTAGAAGCAGGAAGCAAACATTAAAACTCTTATATTTGCTTAGTTGGAGCGTTTTGTATAAGTTTTGTATTGCACGAAGAAAATTGATTGCTAAACAGGTTAAAGGTAAAAGCTTTATCAAATTGCTCAAATACCTTTTTAGTAAGGAAGGAGCAAGACAAATTGGTGGCAATATGGACGAAACAACCCCTCGTTCATTAGCTGCTGAGTTACTCTTGTCTAAGCGTATTAACCCAAAAGTTAGTAGAACTGTTTATCATGCTTCCCTGAGTTTGCCTCACAATGAGAGTTTAGATGATGATACTTGGCATGAAATCGCCCTGAAATATTTACGAGCAATGGGCTTTACCATGAATCAATATATTGTAGTGCGACACACTGACCGGACTCATGATCATGCACATATTGTTGCTAGTCGTATTCGCTTAGATGGAACTACGGTTTCCGATAGCTGGGACTATCCCAGAAGTGAAGCTGTGATTCGTAAGTTAGAGAAAGAATACAATTTGCAAACAGTAAAACCAAGTAAGAAAAAAGAGGAGCGTAGTCCTACTACTGGCGAACGCAGACAACTTGCTAGAACTGGGGAAGAAAGCGTTAGAGTCAAACTTCAGTATTCTCTAGACAAAGCAACCCATGACCACCCTACTATGCCAGAGTTAATTAAGCGATCGCAACAACAAGGTATTAATGTCTGTGTTGGTTATACTCGCACAGGCAAGGTTAAAGGCATTAGTTATCAACTTAATGGAGTAGCTTTCAGTGGTACACACCTTGGTAAAGCATATACTTTTCCTGGTTTACAAAAGCATCGCGGTGTTAGCTATATTCCTAAACAGGATGATAAACGCATTCAAGAACTAATGAAGCGAAATGTGGAAAACACTACATCCAATCAAGATAAACACGATAATAAGCACACGCAAAAAATAACCAAGCAAACTACTGTTAATTCTGTATTCAACAAAACTCAACAAGATGAACAACAAATTAAACCAGATAAAAAGGGAACAAATAACATAGCGTTGATTTCTTTACAAGAAGATAACAACCGGATTCAAATTGGACAAACTACTGAAACTCCAATATCAGTTGTTTCTCGAAAACACAATAAAACCCGTATTCAAAAACAACAGACTGCTGACCATTCAACATCAGCAGTAGGAACAGAACAGGATATTGAGCTTATCCAACAACTTCTAGAGCAACCTGTAAAAAATATTGCATCAACAGTAAAAGCAACGGAGGATGATCAGGATATCGAAAATATAACAGAGCGAAGTGCTGAAAATGTCACACCAGCTACAACACAAACAAACTGCTTACCTACACCAAAACCCGCAAACTGGAAACAAATACGCCAAAACTTAAACCAGCAGTACAATTTACCCGTTTCTTTGCTCAATGAACTGTATCAAAAGGGTTGGCTGTATCCCAGTCAAACAGGTCAACCAATTTTTGTAGAACGCACTCTCGATGATGTTCCAACTCTTGCCAAACAGTTAGAACCAACTGGTGATTTTACGGCTATTCCTCTCAACTCTGAACCTACAAAAAATGGTAGTTTTTGGATTGCTACGGATACCACAGTCACAAGAGCAGTTTTACTCAGTGACCCTATCGAAGTTCTTTCTGTTATTGCTTTAGAGTCAACTGTTGACAAGAGAAAACGACAACCAACATTGTATTGGAGTGTAGGCGATGGCGAAACACCCGCCATAGGCGATCGCTCTCAAATACCTTTAGAATTTTTGGACTCGCTTGATACAGTGGTCATTGCTGTTAAAGATAATGAAAAAGTTGAAGACTTGATATCTGACCTATTGACTAAACTCCCCCAAGCCAAAAGAGTGTCTCCCGGTCAAGCTGGTTGGAATCAGCTGTTAAGTGACAGGAAACAACCAGTCAAAAAGCACCAATTTACACAAACCCTAGATTGGGAACTTTAAATCTATATAAGGAGAATTATTGTGCGACACTGTTCCACCAAGAACTACTTTTGACCATACCCGTTTTAACCTGCTATAGTTAATGTCCCAATCTTGATGGCTACAGCTATAACATCAAATTCTGGTTTACCAGATTTTTATACCTTTTTTATATTTTTTGGTAGTGGTACAACCAACAACAGAAGCTATACTAATGATAGTTGTTGTTCTACATCTTATCTTATAGCTGCTTTCCGGCTTTCTGCTAAAAATGCCACACTTGTGGAAATTATATCAGCAATATCTACTGGATCTAAGGTATAAATTCGTGCTAAAACCTCCTCTTTAATTTGCTCAACAGGATATTTAGTATCGGTTGCAGCACTATTTAACGAGTTTTCAGCTAAATCAAAATTTTGAAGATAAGTAGATAGAGATATATAACCATCCAAGTATTGTTTTAAAGTTTCACTATCACCACCACTCAATTTTGCTAAACGCAAGAAATTTTTAGAGTCAGTTTCGGGAATAGCTTTACCTTTCAACCACCTATATACAGTTGAAAAATCAACACCAATTTCTACAGATAACGTTGTTTGAGTCCAGCCAGCTTGCAATAAATATTCAATTAACTCAACTAATCGTTTTTGACGTTTTTGCATAGTAGAAAGCCTGGTTCTACCAGTTATAAAATTTACTTTTGCCTCTTCCATCAGTACAACCTTTTGATTTTTATCGCACTTTTTACTCAACCTATAGGATTAGTGAAGAAAAATGATGTTCGAGTAACACAGGTAATAGACAAATCATAATCAGAACATGATATGTTTCTTTTATTCCTAACATATGTGGTAAGTAAAGAAGCGATTCAAATAGCATTTGAACACCCTTGTATCTGCTAAAAAGGGAGTATAAAGCCCCTTTGATGACAGGGTAAAGGTTTGAAGAGAGGTTTTTTATTAAATTGTGCCTAGCTACTCAGTTGTAGTTGGGCTGTTCTTTAAGAAATACATTTTATCATCTTTATTCAGTGAGCGATTTAAATTTTCTATAATATCAATAATTAGGGAAAGACTACCGTATCCCACTCTCCCAGAATCTCAACAATTCACGAACGGTATCACTGGCGTAGCCAATCGCCAATTTTCTTTGTGTGACAGCTTAGGGGTAATCTTTTACTCTTTTCTAGTCCAATCTAACCCAAAAACCTAAAATCGCTGATAATTGCCAGTTTTATACCTTTTTCTGCCTGTAAGTATCGGTAATATTCAATCCACAGGCAAAAACGGACAGTTTAAATCACGGAAATTAGTACAGGTCAAATTTAAATTGTTAAGAAATTATAAATAAAGGTGCAAATTATATTGCATTATGCAAGCATTATTTATATTGCAAGTCGCAAGGTTACAAAATCTACCTGAGAAAGCATCCGTCAATAAACAAGGTGTCATCCATCGCTTTCAAAGCTAAAGTTATGACGTACACAACGGCATTAGATCGAGTTTCTTTTAATGAAAAAGAGAACTTTGCAAGGTCATCCTCTAATTCTACCGTTTTTTTGGCTACACAAAATCTTACTTTTGCTCAAGATAGTGAGCCAATAGGGTTAAAGAAGAACTCTGAACCAGATCAAGCTGATAGCAAAAACCTATCAAATACCGAAAATCATCTAAATGAGGATGATAACTGGTGTGACGTAAATCCCTGCGGCCATAGCTGCGCTTACGACGGTAACGTGCTAGAGGCATCAGCTATAGCAGACAACCTACATAGGTTAGAGAGCAGAAATGAAAAGGGTTTAAGAGATTTTTGGGAAATAGGACAGTCTTTGAGTGAAATTCGAGATCAACGACTTTATCGGCAAAACTACAAAACCTTTGAGGAATATTGTCTAGAACGTTGGGAAATGTCCCGGCGTTCTGTTTACCAACTAATTGATGCAGCTTCGGTTTATGAAAATGTGCGCCATGGCGCACAAATTTTGCCGGCAAATGAGCGCCAAGTTAGACCTTTAGTAAACCTACCCCCAGAAAAACAGCGCGAAGCTTGGGCTAAAGCAGTTTCTACAGCCCCCAAAGGAAAAGTTACATCTGGTCACGTCGCCCAAGTAGCCAGAGAGTACCATCGGGAGAACTCAACCAAAAAATCCAGGCAAAAGGACTCTTTTGAGCAACAACATCAATCAACTGAGGATTCTCAGCAGTCATTAAACCGTAGCTGCTGGAATTGTTTGTATTGTAGTCGGGATTCGGTAAAGGATGATCCACAAAGTTTTTATTGCGTTAGCGAAGCTTTCCGTAGGAATCGCCTGGGTAAATTAAGCTTTGTTGAGAAAGACGGCAACCAACGGGGTGCAGAATGCGAATACTGGACTTACCGCTTTGGAGAATCTTCTCAAGTCAGAAAAAATGTCATCCCATTACGAAAAACTTTTAACCTTACCTTACAACTTCCAGCACGATTACAACCATTAATACAAGACGCTGCTAAACAGTCAGATTTAGCGGTAATAGAATGGGTAGCAAAACTTGTGGAAGATGCAATTTGTAAAAATAATGATAAGTAGGTCGGCGTTAAAAATTGTCCTTATGACAGACAAGAGGTGAAAAGCAAAAGGGAAGAGGATTTTGGTGAATTTACTTTTTTGTAATTGGGTTGGTTTTTCCCACCAACGTACTTAGTCAAAACATAAATATTCAGCAAAAATCCATAGATATTGCAGTTTCAGAAATTACTTGATATCCAGAAGTTAAAAGCTAAACAATATTTTAAGGAAAATGATCATTCATTACCTATTGGTTCAAAATGCCGTGTTAGGCATTAGGATTTGAACAGGTAGTGCTATTTTCACATTATTAATTGTTAATGTCGCCAATGTTAACCGTGAAAGACCCACCAACCGATTTTCAGCTACCGCCGCACAACGAAGCGGCTTTAGAGGGACTTAGGGAGGCGAAAAACGTTGACCCTGCTGTTCTAGCTGCTAGTGATTCAGAAATCGCTACAGGCACAAGTCCAGCTGGTTGGTCACGTTTTGGCTTGGCCTACAAGCCATCGGTCAGGGTTGAAAAAATTGCACGACTGGAAAAATTAACAACCATACTTTTAGAGGAGTTTAAAAGCGAAGGAATAGAAATCTTTCCTGTACTTCAGGTTGAAGACAAAAACCCTATTGACTTGTTTATCAGGTTTCCGCGCAAAACTCACCTGTTTATCTCTATTCGCTCTCTTGGAGATAGGGAAGTGGTATACAACGAAGCTAGAGAAATTCTCCAAGTCAGAAAGAAGAATAAAGGTGGTTTAACTACTTGGAAACCCTGTCCACTGCTTGAGTTGGCAGATTATGAAAAGTGGCTGAACAAAAACCGAAGCCTGTTTGATATGTCTTCAAGAGAAGCCACAAAAACACGCACCGCAAAAGTTTTAGTTTTGTGGCATCCTACTAGAAAAGCTTCAAATCTCAATGAACACCTTTATGCTGAGGTGGGAAGCATGAGAACTCTAGCTCTCAGAAGAAAAGGCACTATGTTTGTTATTCAAGAGGAGGAAGTAACTGAACTTGTTAAATCTTGGTTAGCTACGTGCAACTAAATTAAAAGGCGAAAACTCAGCGTCCAGTGTGGACAGCAAGGTTTTCAAAATACATTCCATCATCGGAATTGGAGCAGGGTATTGGGTTTCGCAGCCTAATTTATATATCCCTGTTAGTGATCTTATCTCAAAAAAGTTGAGATGTAAAACCAGAAGAACACTGATTTTACAAATAAAAAAGCGATTCAGGAACTTTATCTTCTTACATTTCTGAGTATTCGTCTAAAAGATTACTAATGCTGGATAGCTCCAATTCCTCCAACACACTTACAGGAGGATTGGCTCTCATGTCACAACAGCAATTTAACAATCAGTCAAATAGACAACACACAACCGCTCAACAACAATTTAACAACCAGTCAGAATCACAATATCCAACCGAGCAACAACAATTTAACAACCAGTCCGAAACGCAACACCCAACTGAACAAAAACAGTTTAACAACGAGTCTAACCTTCAACAAACAAGCACTGGACAGCAGTTTAACAATCAATGGAAGCAACAAAACCTAGCTGATCAACAGGCTCAATTTTCCAGTGAAATCAAACAAGAAACGCAACACCTAAGCAGTCCACAGCATTTTTACAACTCGTTAGAAACACAGCATCAAACCGAACAACAGCAATTTCATAACCAGTCAGAACTACAACCACCAACCAGTCAACAAATTGAAACTCCCACCGAGTTCAAACAGCAGCCAGAACTAAAAAAACCAACCGTACAACAGCCTCAATTTACACCACAGTTAGAACCAGAGCCTATACAGAACGACAAAATCAGTTTTGCTTTTAACGCCACTGGTAAAAATAAAGACTGGGATTTTCGTAAACTAGCAGCCAACTTCCAAGATACAATAGGCACTATTTGGGACATTATCAGCCATGTAAGAGCAGGACACGCCTTATGTGCTGGTTTACTGGGTGGGCAATGGCGAAGCAAAGCCAATATTATTGGTTCTCAATGGGTACTACTAGATATTGACAACTCCGCAACTTGGACAGATGAAAATAATAATCCACTCGATGAAAATGGTAAACCAATCAAAATTAATCGAGCTTGGGTAGACATTAACGGTAATATCATTGAAAAATCAGATGGTAGACAAGCAAAAAAAATCTACCAACATCAACTCACATTAGATGAAGCACTAGAACACCCATTCATTAAGCAATATTGCGCTTTAATCTACACCACAGCCAGCCATAAACCAGACTGGCATAAATTCCGGTTAGTATTCGTACTACCTGAATACGTTCAGGGTGCAGAAACTGTAGAAGTGCTAACACGCTACTTAATGAAACACCTGCCCCATGACCCCGCTTGTAAAGATGCTTCACGGGTGTTTTACGGGTCAACTGAGGCAACATTTCCACTGATCAACCCTAACGCTAGATTACCCCAATCTTGGATAGCTGAAGCTGTTACCACCGCTTATCAAGAAAAAATTGAGTACGAAAAACGGATAGCTGAAATTACAGCCCGTCGGATACAATTTCAAGAGCGTGCAGAAGCTAACAACTGGGATATTGATCAGCTAATTCAACAAGCTTTAACTTACATTCCTTCCCGTAGTCCTGGTAGCAATAATTATCATGAGTGCTTACAGGTATTAATGGCACTCAATTCTTATTATGGACCTGTAGATGCAGAAATTATCGCAGAACAGTGGAGTCCATCAATTAAAGGAACTACTTGGAATATTAGAGCTAAAATTAAGAGTTTTCGCGGTCGTTCTGGTATATCAATTGGTACTCTATTTCACATCGCTAAACAGTATGGGTTTAGATTTCCAACCGTTGAACAGAAGAAGCACTGGGGAAGAGAGCAGGGAGCAGGGCAAATATCTACTTTCCTTCTCCCTATACAAGATCCCATTATCAGTAAACAGGAATGGCAAGCTAAACACGGTATAAACAGAGACGCTCAAGAGTTTATTCAAACCTTAATAAATGTTACTAATAAAGCCAAACGGTTTATAGGTAACGTTGTTTACCAACCAGAACCCATTACACTTCCAAGAACAACCCATGTAGATGTTGACATCTGGTTTGGAGCAAAGGAACGTAAGCAGACTTATATTGACGCTATTAAATCTGGTAAAAAATTCATTTTAGATTTATCACACGCAGGTGCAGGTAAATCTCACACAGTAGGAGAGTTTACACCAAAACAGTTGGAAGCAAAAACACTTTTCTACCTGAGCAATGAACACCGTAACCCCACTGTAGCAACTATTGAACAGTGGACAGATTTAACAGTCCGTCACAATGGATTAGTAGCAGATTATTCTAAACTCACCCCATTAGGCAACCCAGAGATACACTGGCCTAAACCTGGGGAAAAAACAAACATTGAAGGAAATTGTCCTCTCACACATATTTTTCATATTTTAAGAGAAAAAGGATACAAGGCAGAATCAACCGCAGAAGCTAGTTTTAACCCTGTTTGCAACGGTTGTAGATCCAGAGCTAATTGTGCGGGTACTGATAGCGAAGGTAACAAATTACCGAGAATATCTGGTTCTACTTTCCGAGATGATAGAAGAAAAGCACTCGCATCGGATCGCATTCGTGCCAATATTAACTCTTTACCCCAACCTGAAGATATTACGGAAATGAAAGCGATCGCTTTTGTTGATGAAGTATCAAGACAATTAAAACCGGTTGATTTTATCGAAGCTGGTTTAAAAGATTTTGATTTTGCACTTATGGAGGTGCAAACTAGGCTACCCGCAGTATACGATAAAATTAAGGGTTTAATTTTACCACTGCGGGCGCTGCTAAATGGTCAAGTTCCGGTACTTCAGGAGACATACTACGGGTATAATGATGAATTGATCAAGGAATTGTTAGGGGAAGTTCCTGCTAATTTACCAGAAATTATTGCTGAACTGGAAACTATTGCTCCAGATATTGAAGAACTGGTACAACAGGCTGATAGTGTGACATTGGATGGTGTTGATAAGAGCGATCGCGATTCTTTCAGCAGAAAAACTTTAAAGTTTATTCGTAGTTACCTCAATAGAGAAGCTACACAGAAAACTTACAAGAATATCAACGACTTACCTGTGAGATGGTTAATTCCCCTTTTAGA
The DNA here is from genome assembly GCF_005402885.1 of Sphaerospermopsis reniformis. Classification (NCBI taxonomy): domain Bacteria; kingdom Bacillati; phylum Cyanobacteriota; class Cyanophyceae; order Nostocales; family Aphanizomenonaceae; genus Sphaerospermopsis; species Sphaerospermopsis reniformis. The sequence continues at coordinate 4,946 of NZ_BJCE01000122.1, read as the reverse complement.
AGTCATTGGTGGTATCAAAGCGGGAGCATTACGGGTAAAAAATAAACGTTTAATTGTTGCTACTAAAAACACTAATCAAATTGATGTACTCAAAGCTTTTGACTTTGTTTTCCTGATGGATGCTACTGCTACTCGTGAAAATATAGCGATGCAATTGGGTATTAACCCAGATGAGATACTGGTTATTTGTGAAATTCCACCAGATTACAGCAATCTCACCATCCACCAAATTACAGGTTTTGGGTTGCTGGGTAAGGAACGCAGTGAACCGTTAAAAAAACGGCTTGCAGCACTCCGAAAAGAATTAGACAAGCGTCATGATGGCAATATTGCATACATAGACCACTTAGCACATAAGAATCAGGGTGATGGACATTGGTTTGCTGATAATCGTGGTAGTAATGCGTATCAAGATAAGCAAGCTATTTGTAGTTTTGGCACTCCTTATCAGGATATTGGAGCATCTGAGCAAGTTTATATAACTTTAACAGGAGATAGGAATGTTGGTAGGCAGAATATATGTTTACAAGATTTTATTAATGACTTAGTTAAAAATGAGGTGGTTCAGTGTGCGGGTAGGACTAGAGCTAATAGGAGAGAGGAGGAGGAAGTAATTTATTATATTGTCAGTGACAAGGATTTATCCTATTTAGCGGATTATTACCCTGGTGCTAAGTTGATGAAGTCTGATGCTTTTGATATCTGTCCAGAAGCAGGGACGCAAATACAACAAACACGCCGGGGGATATTTGAAGGGTTTAAGCAATTGGTAGCAGATGGGGTGACAGAGTGGGAGAAAGTTACTCAGGAGATGCTGGGTAAGGCGGCTGGTATTTCTCAAGAATGGATCAGTAAAATTGCTAAAAAGTATTTTGGCGGTTGGAAAAGTTTCAGGAAATTATTACTGCTCCTATATAACTCTTTATATAGGGGTAGTAATAATTCTCTAGAGATTTTGACTCAAGAGCAACGCTGGTTGATTGAGGAGTATTTACCTGTTCTTAAACAGGATAGGGAAGTGGGTAATGAATCGGCGGAAGTGGTGATTGAACAGGTGATTACTTTTGCTGAACATCTTGGCTGGAAAGGGTTTTCTACGGCTGTAAATGCAGCTTGTCGAGAAATCAAAGCTTTTTTAATGGATTGTTTGATATCTGTGTTGCCGAAAGAAATTCATGATGAGGTTAAGCGCAGTTTGGTTTTGTACTTAGCTAAAGTAGAACCGGAATACTGAGTTTAAACTCAAAAAACCTGATTTTTTATATTTGAAACAAAGCAATCCAATATTGCGATATAGCTTGCTGCTTTTTTTAGGAATGGAGTTTCAAAGTGATGTGTTAGGTGTGCCTGTGATTCGTCCGCAGGTAGCAGAAACTACAGCGTTGGGGGCTGCTTATGCTGCTGGGTTAGTGACTGGTTTCTGGGGGAGTTTGGAGGAGTTGTCTGAGAATTGGCTTTTAGATCAGACTTGGGAAGCGAAGATGGACGAGGTGGAGAGGGAAGGTTGTTATCGCTTGTGGAAGAAGGCAGTTAGTAAGACTTTTGATTGGGTTTAATCAATAAAAGTAAAGGATACAATTGATTTTGAAAAATATGTTGTATAATATTTTCGTATTTTGTATAAACAAGTAATGAAAAATCTTGAAGAAGATGGTGTTTGGTTTCTCCCCAATAATCCAGGCAAGGAAGTATATGGTAGACTCACATTTTCTACTAATCAATCTCCCAAACTTTATCTGCTTGATCAATTACAGGAAATCAAATTTGATGATTCTATCCCTCATGGGATAAAGATTGATATTATCAATGGATATTTGGTCAATGGTAAAAAAGTTACTCTCTGTGATTGCTACCAACCTTTAGGTTTTAAAACAGGTATTCAAACTAGTACAATCCATGCAAAATATTTACTGATTGGGCATCACTTTAAAACAGTAGAACAAATATCATTAAAAGGTGTATTTTTAAGATATAAGAATCTAGAAGAATGGGTAAAATTGCCTAATTTTGAAATTAATTGGTCTACTAATGAAGAAGGCAATCAAGTCCAAGAGATAACTGTAAAACAAACAACAATAGAACCTATTGAACTTGGTAAATTATCAGATTTTTCATTAATTCTATATGATAAACCAATTGAGCTAGATAAACTACAAATAGCTGCATTTTTTGGAAACATAGGGAGGAAAGTTTCACTTGAAGAGAGAAAATCTATCATTATCCGATCAGATACTGAAAAAAAATTGGAAGATATCATCCATGTGATCTACTTATTTCAAGAACTATTGATTTTTGCCTCTGGTCAAATGACATATCCTTATGATATTCAATCAAGCATTGTGATCATAGAAAAAGAGTTTAAAATACCTGATCATCTTCATTTTGATTTAATGGCAGATTTGATTAAACCAGAGCGGGTTGCAAAAAGTGACTTGGGCTTTGAGATAAAATATTTTGGTGAAGAGGTAAAAGTTATTGAAGAAGAAAAGGAGAAACTCGTTCCGATTGAGATATATTTTAATGTCGGAGAATTAGATAATTTAGATGCAAATTTTGATCAGCAAAGAGTTTTATTTTACTTTCAAGATGTAAAGAATCAATTTAATGAAATATTAAATCTTTGGGAGCATAATTCAAAAAATATAGAGTCTATTATAGATTTATATTTGAGATTAACATACATTCCAAAAAGACATATAAATGATTTTTTCCTAAGCCTTGCTCAAGCAATAGAGGCATTTCATAATCTTACACATGACGGAAGATATATTGACAAAAAAGTTTATAAGTCAGTTGTGCGGAAAACTTTGGAGCAAGCTGTAAATTCTATTCCAAATTCGATTTCTGCTGAAAATGGAGAAGGAAGTTTAGATTTACAGGAATATAAGAGGATATTAAAAGAGGAAAAGCTCTCACACTTAAATAATTATTCTTTACGAGAACGACTGAAAGAAATAATAATTGAGTACCAAGATTGCTTACCTAACACCTTTTTTGAATCATTGGAAGACCAAAATAACTTTCTAAAGAAAATTAGAAAAACTAGAAATTATTTAACTCACTTATCTTCTGAGAAAGACGAATATGTAGCATCAGGTAAAGATTTGCAAATCCTAAGTAGAAAGTTAAAAGTGTTGCTGGAAATCTGTTTACTCAAACAACTTGGTTTGAATGATTTGGATATAAAAACAATCATTTCCAAAAATAGGTAAATATGAAAAAACTACCCAAGCGAACAAATTCTAAAGCTGTAGGCAATATTGCTGCAAATTTATTAAGTGCAACTCTTTCAAGATTTGCAAATCCAGTTGCAATTCCTGAGTCACAAGATATAGGTATAGATTTCTATTGCGAGCTTTTGGATCAGCAGGGTTGCCCAACTGGACAAATGTTTAATATTCAATGTAAAGGTACTCAAGAGGTTCAACAAGAAGGTGATAATTTCCGAATTACTGTCAAAGTTTCTACAGCTAATTACTGGCTGATCCAACCATCTCCAACTTTTATCATAGTAGTAGATATTGGTAAGAAAACTTGCTATTGGGCATATCCACGAAAGCAGTTGCAAGAAAATACTTCATGGCAAAGGCAGAAAACAGTTTCAATTGTAGTGCGTGCTTCTGACTGCTTTGGATTTGATATAGATGAAATGCCACAACAAATGCAAGCTATACTGAATGCTAATGTACCGGAATGGATATACATTTTAATAGAACAGTTTGATTCCAAGCGACCAGTTGTACCACTTGATAACCCTGAATATCCAGGTATACTAATACACGAGTTAAGTAACCTTGCAAATACTATAGATATAATTGATAGATTGCAGCGTCGTATGGCTGTAATGACAACTCGATTTCAAGAGGAAACACTTCAAGTAGTAGCAAGTCTTAGGAACAAAAGTGAAGCTTTGTTAGGTCAGCTTGATTATACTCCTGGTTCTGCTAGACTGTGGCCACCAGGGAGCAATATTGATATTTCTAGTTTTGAATTTGGTGCTGGTAGTAGCAAGGATGTTTGGCAGAGAGTTGATCAAGCAATAAGTGCTTTCAAAAATTCACCTACTAGGGAAAATCATGAAAGACTTCTATTTTCCCTTGGAGAACTTATTCAACTTAATAGGGACATATATTGGACAATTGAAGAAGTATGTGATGTCTACTAGATTTATTGTTACATAAAATTATGAATACCAATTTATCTTCAGAAAGTATTTTTTTGAGTTTAGCTGTAACCAGTCTTATCGGTTTATGGCTAATTTGGCAAGCCGTCAAGATAAACCCTGGAATTGATATATGGAAAATATCAGTTAACTGGTTGAGTGATAGACTTATTGTTTTTCCTTCTGTACTTTTTTTGATTTCTCCATTTTTATCTGCATATATTTTTCAGAATTTACAACAGGATTATAATAAGATTTTTGATAACAGAATAATAGCACAATTATTAACAACTGTTGGAACAGTTATCAGTATCTATATTGGCAATAGAGCTTTAGAAAGTTTCAGAAAAAATCAGGAACAAAAGAAAATAGGAAAGATACTTATTACCAGCATGGAATCTCATATTGAGTATTTAAAAAAAATGGATATAAAACCAGAAATATCTAGATCAGAAAGAGAAAGTATTGAAAACAGATCAAGAAAAACAACACAAGATTATATATATGAATCTGCTCTCAAGTCAATAGGAATATTGGAAATTACATATATAAATATCATTTCCGAATATTCCAGACAATTAAACTCAGTCACAGATGAAATATTGAATACTTATAACCCAATACCTAGATATATAGTCAATGATGAAAGTCAAATACTTGAGGGGGCGACAAAGGAGCTAAAGAGGTTGCTGGATAAGCATTACAGCCCTCAAACCCTGCTGATAAAATGGCATCTTATTGCGAACAGATGCCATCATTTCCAAGACCAATTCTTGGCACTCAT
>NZ_BJCE01000121.1:0-16669 GCF_005402885.1 Sphaerospermopsis reniformis | reverse complement strand
GGCTCGTCGTATGCTGCCCAATGCTCCGATGATCTTTGATGTTGTGTGATACGTACGCAGACCCCATGTTGCCTGGCTCGGGCGCCGTCTCGTGATACCCTTCTGTGTTGTCGTGTCCCTCCAGCCTCCTGCCGCTTGCCTGTCTACCCCCCCGCCGCGCCTGCCTACTGACTCCCCTCTCCTGCCTCCTGTCTCCTGACTCCTGCCTCCTGCCCCCAGCCTCCTGCCTCCTGCCACCTGCCTCCTGCCTCCTGCCTCCTGCCTCCTGCCTCCTGCAAGAACAAATGAAGATAAGGCATAATGGTTAAAACATAGTTCAAATACAAATTCAAATTCTCGAAAAATCAGCCATAAGGTCTGTAAAACCTGTCCCACTTATTGTTAAATATTTTTGTATGCTTGTATCGCAGTCGGGAAATTACCCAATCAGTAGCTTGAGTCCCATCAGCATTAGCTGTAACTACAACAGCCCGAACAACATTGTACCGATGGTGGTAGAACAGTCCGGTATGGGAGAAAGGGCTTTTGACATCTACTCCCGTCTATTGCGAGAGCGGATTATTTTTTTAGGAACGCCAATAGATGACACTGTAGCTAATTCTATAGTTGCTCAATTGCTATTCCTAGACGCTGAAGACCCAGAAAAAGATATTCAACTTTACATAAATTCACCAGGGGGATCTGTTTACGCAGGAATGGCAATTTATGATACAATTCAACAAATACGTCCTGATGTTGTTACCATTTGTTTTGGTCTAGCTGCCAGCATGGGGGCGTTTTTGTTAACTGCGGGAACAGCAGGGAAGCGTATGTCTTTACCTGACTCCCGGATTATGATTCACCAACCCCTTGGTGGCGCTCAAGGACAAGCAATTGATATTGAAATTCAAGCGCGGGAAATTCTTTACATTAAGGGTAAGTTGAATCAATTAATGTCCACGCACACTGGTCAACCTTTAGAAAGGATCGAAGCTGATACAGAACGCGACTTTTTTATGTCAGCAGAAGAGGCAAAAAACTACGGTTTAATCGATCAGGTTATTTCTAGACAAAATCTCCCCACAGCAGGGGAAAACGTCACCATTCTGAAATAAGAGGCTTGGTATGTCTAAATACGACTCCCATTTAAAATGTTCATTTTGTGGCAAGTCTCAGGAGCAGGTGCGTAAATTAATCGCGGGTCCGGGAGTCTACATCTGCGATGAATGCGTTGACTTGTGTAATGAAATCCTAGATGAAGAACTGCTGGATACCAGTAGTTCTGCTTCCCAACCAGCATCACGTTCAGAACAACCTCAAAAACGCCGTACCAGTTCTGCCAATCTCTCTTTTAACCAAATCCCCAAACCGAGAGAAATTAAAAAATATTTAGATGAACACGTAATTGGGCAAGATGAAGCAAAAAAAGTCTTGTCGGTTGCAGTTTACAATCACTACAAGCGTTTAGCTATTGCTCAGTCTAAAGGTAATGGTAAAGGTGGCGCTGATGATGCTGTAGAACTACAAAAGTCCAATATTTTATTAATGGGTCCGACTGGTTGCGGTAAAACCCTGTTAGCGCAAACTCTGGCCAAAATCCTCGATGTACCCTTTGCGGTGGCAGATGCTACAACTCTCACCGAAGCAGGGTATGTAGGGGAAGACGTGGAAAATATCTTATTGCGACTTTTGCAAGTGGCAGATTTAGATGTGGAGGAAGCGCAACGGGGAATTATCTACATTGATGAAATTGATAAAATTGCCCGCAAGAGTGAAAACACATCCATTACTAGAGATGTTTCCGGGGAAGGGGTACAGCAAGCTTTACTGAAAATGTTAGAGGGTACAATTGCTAATGTACCACCCCAGGGCGGACGCAAGCATCCCTATCAAGATTGTATTCAGATTGACACTAGCAACATCCTGTTTATCTGTGGTGGGGCTTTTGTTGGTTTAGAAAAAGTCGTAGATCAGAGAGTGGGCAAAAAGTCAATTGGCTTTGTGCAGTCTGGAGAAGGGATATCTAAAGAAAAACGGGCTGCGGACACACTACGTCATTTAGAACCCGATGATTTGGTGAAATTTGGCATGATTCCCGAATTTATTGGGCGGATGCCAATGGTGGCTGTAGTTGATCCTCTGGATGAAGAAGCACTGATGGCGATTTTGACTCAACCCCGGAGTGCTTTAGTGAAGCAGTATCAAAAACTGCTGAAGATGGATAACGTCCAGTTAGATTTTAAACCAGATGCTTTGAAGGCGATCGCCCAAGAAGCCTATCGCCGGAAAACTGGGGCGCGGGCGTTGCGGGGTATTGTGGAAGAATTGATGTTAGATGTGATGTATGAGTTGCCATCCCGTAAAGATGTAACTCGCTGCACAGTAACGCGGGAAATGGTAGAGAAACGTTCTACAGCGGAACTGTTGGTACATCCTTCTTCATTACCAAAACCAGAGTCAGCATAATTGGTGATTGGTGATTGGTGATTGGTAATTGGTGATTGGTGATTGGTGATTGGTGATTGGTGATTGGTGATTGGTGATTGGTGATTGGTGATTGGTGATTGGTGATTGGTGATTGGTGATTGGGAAAAATACAAATAATTTCCCCCTGCTCCCTGCTCCCTGCTCCCCTGCTTCTTCCCCAGTCACCAGTCACTAGTCCCCAGTCACCAGTCCCCAGTCCCCAGTCACCTGTCACCTGTCACCTATTCCTTAAAAATTATGTCTTATATCAAAGTTCGCGGGGTTGAGCATTATTACGAGTGGATCAAGAAACCATCAGATGTGGTAAAACCAGTGATGGTTTTTTTGCATGGTTGGGCTGGTTCGTGTAGATATTGGCGCAGTACGGCTGAGGCTTTAGCAGATAAGTTTGACTGTTTATTATATGATATGCGCGGTTTTGGGCGTTCCCATGCTGAAACCCAAGATGGCAGTAAATTGAGTTATGAATTAACAGAATATGCGGAAGATTTAGCAGTATTATTAAATGAGTTAAATCTGGAGCGTGTTTATATTAATGCCCATTCTATGGGTGCTTCAATTGCGACTTTATTTTTTAATCGTTATCCCCAAAAAGTTATCAAGGCAATTTTAACTTGTAGTGGGATTTTTGAATATGATGAAAAAGCCTTTGCAGCTTTCTATAAATTTGGTGGTTTAGTAGTTAAATTCCGTCCTCAATGGTTAGGGAAAATACCTTTAGCGGATAGGATGTTTATGGCGAGATTTTTGCATCGTCCGATTCCTAAAGCTGAAAGACAAGCTTTTTTACAAGATTTTATTGACGCTGATTATGATTCCGCTTTAGGGACAATTTTTACCTCTGTGAGTAAAGAACAAGCGGAAACAATGCCTTTAGAATTTGCTAAATTAACAGTACCAACTTTGTTAATAGCCGGAGAATATGATTTAATTATTCCTGCTGATTTAGGTAGAAAAGCGGCTGTTTTGAGTGATAAGGTGCAGCTAGAAATTGTTGCTAATACCGCACATTTTCCGATGTTGGAAGATCCAGAAACTTATTTACAGAAGGTGCGGGATTTTTTGGGTAATTGGTAATGGGTAATTGGTAATGGGTAATTGGTAATGGGTAATTGGTAATTGGTAATGGGTAATTGGTAATGGGTAATTGGTAATGGGTAATTGGTAATGGGTAATTGGTAATTGGTAATTGGTAATGGGTAATTGGTAATTGGTAATTGGTAATTGGTGAAATAAATTAAGAGGTGAGGTTATGAGTGTAATTAGTAATTTGGAGTATTTACAACAACTCTATGAAATTGATGATTATGAATGGTTATTGACTAACATTGAATTATTAAAACAACGCAGATTTAATGATGTGGATCTAGAGAATTTGATTGAGGAGTTGGAGTCATTGGCCAAGCGAGATAAACACCAGGTGAAAAATCTGTTAGAACAAATTATGAGACATCTATTACTATTAAATTTTTGGAAAGCTGAATATGAAAGAAATAAAAATCATTGGCGTGCGGAAATTAGAAGTTTTAGGACACAATTAAAAGATAGATTAACTACTAATTTATCTAATTATTTAAGTTCTATTTTTGCTGATATTTATCATGATGCTTTGGGTTATGTGCAGGAAAAAACAGGTTTTACTGTGAGTTTTCTTTCAGAATGTCCTTACACTTTAGAACAGTTTTTAGATGTGGATTTTTTGGGTAATGGGTAATTGGTGAAATAAATTAGAGGTGAGGTTATGAGTGTAATTAGTAATTTAGAATATTTACAACAACTCTATGAAATTGATGATTATGAATGGTTGTTAACTAATATTGAATTATTAAAACAAGGTAAATTTAATGATGTGGACTTAAATAATTTAATTGAGGAGTTGGCAGATTTGGGTAATGAAAAGAAAAATGCTGTAGAAAGTTTATTACAGCAAATAATTAGACATTTATTATTATATCAATATTGGATTGCTGAAAGTGAGAGAAATTCTGGACATTGGCAAGCTGAAATTTATAGTTTTCGAGATCAATTAAATGCTAAATTAACCACTAATTTACGTAATCATTTAGCTGAACAAACATTAAAAATTTATCAACGGGCGCTAGGATATGTGCAAAGAAAAACTAATTATCAAGTAGATTTTCCCTCAGAATGTCCTTACACTTTGGAACAGTTGTTAGATGTGGATTTTTTGGGTTAAGATTCAATTTTAGGGATAATTCATGTAGGGATAATTCATATAAGGGTAATTCATGAATTACCCCTACCAAAATTAAGAGGTGATGTTATGAGTGTAATTAGTAATTTGGAATATTTACAACAACTCTATAAAATTGATGATTATGAATGGTTATTAACTAATATTGAATTATTAAAACAAGGTAAATTTAATGATGTGGATTTAGAGAATTTAATTGAGGAGTTGGCAGACTTGGGTAATGAAAAGAAAAATGCGGTTAAAAGTTTATTAGAACAAGTTATTAGACATCTTTTATTACTGCAATATTGGACAGAAGAAATAGAAAATAATGGTCATCATTGGCAATCAAAAATTTTAGGTTTTCGTTATCAACTGGAGGATAGATTAACTACTAATTTACGTAATTTTCTAGCTGATGAACTTGATCATATTTATCAAAGAGCGTTAAAATATGTGCAGGTAAAAACTAAGTTTAAAGTAGATTTTCCTTCAGAATGTCCTTATACTTTGGAACAGTTGTTAGATGTGGATTTTTTGGGTAATTGGTAATTGGTAATGGGTAATGGGTAATTGGTAATTGGTAATTGGTAATTGGTAATTGGTGAAATAAATCAGAGGTGATGTTATGAGTGTAATTAGTAATTTGGAATATTTACAACAACTCTATAAAATTGATGATTATGAATGGTTATTAACTAATATTGAATTATTGAAACAAGGTAAATTTAATGATGTGGATTTAGAGAATTTAATTGAGGAGTTGGCAGATTTGGGTAATGAAAAGAAAAATGCGGTTGCTAGTCTGTTAGAACAAATTATTAGACATTTATTATTATATCAGTATTGGACAGAAGAAACTGAAAGAAATGGTCATCATTGGCAAGCGGAAATTGTCAGTTTTAGAAACCAATTAAAACGACGTTTAACGGGTAATTTACGCAATTATTTATCTGAGGAAATGTTAGATATTTATGCTGATGCTTTAAAATTTGTGGAGGTGAAAACTAAGTTTCAAGTAGATTTTCCCCAAGAATGTCCTTATACTTTAGAACAGTTGTTAGATGTGGATTTTTTGGGTAATGAGATGTAGGTTGGGTTGAACAAAGTGAAACCCAACTAACATTTGTAAACTAACATTTGTAAATGTTGGGTTTTGTCCCTCAACCCAACCTACCTGGGTAATGAGATGTAGGTTGGGTTGAACAAAGTGAAACCCAACTAACATTTGTAAACTAACATTTGTAAATGTTGGGTTTCGTCCCTCAACCCAACCTACCTTGACTTTAGATGTGGATTTTTTGGGGTGATTCTTTAAACGCAGATAAACGCAGATAAACGCAGATGGTTTAAAGTAATAGTTTGAATATGTTAATAAAATGTTCATAAAACTTAAATAATCAGTACATAATCTTTGTTACTGGTATATGCTACAATTGTTACGACAGGTTAGATACCTGTATTTTCTGTATATATACCTGGTAAAAATATTATGAAGTTCAACCGCAATCAAGTTAAAAAATATCTGCAATTATCTGATTTTACATCTTTATTTATTGAAGAATTAGGTTGGGATTATGCTGATATTTCTCCTATTTATTTATCGGTAGATGAGGAAAATTCTACTTTAGAATATACTTTAGAAGCTGTTGCCCAAAAACGCGGTTTAATGGTTTATCATTGTGTTGCTGAAAATGGGATTTTACCTAATGCTAAAACTAGGAAAAATATAGATACCCAAGTTACTAGTTATAGTCAAGAACATTTAATTATTTATACTGATAAAAATCAATCTAAACAAGTTTGGCAATGGGTAAAAAGAGAATCTGCTACTAAAACTAAAGCTAAAGAAACTACTTTTAACGTTACTCAATCAGGAGAATTATTAACTCAAAAATTAGAGGCGTTATTTATTGATTTTGCAGAGGAAGAAAATTTAACTTTAACAGATGTCACTCAACGCACTCAAACCGCTTTTGATATTGAAAAGGTTACAAAAGACTTTTTTAATAAGTTCCAAGAAAGACATTTGCAATTTGTTACTTTTATCAAAGGTATCGAAAATACAAAAGATGCTAATTGGTATGCGTCGGTAATTTTAAACCGCTTGATGTTTATTTATTTCCTTCAGAAAAAAGGTTTTTTGGATGATGGTAATACTAATTATTTACAAGATAAGTTAAAGGTTAGTCAAAGTCAAGGACAGGATTTATATTATCAAGAGTTTTTACAAACTTTGTTTTTTGATGGTTTTGGGAAAGCTGAAAAGTTCCGTAAACATGAAACTCCTGCTTTAATTGGTAAAATTAAATATATTAATGGTGGTTTGTTTTTACCTCATCAAATTGAAGAAAAATATAATGTTACTTCGACTTCGCTCAGTAACCGTATTCAAATTAGTGATACTGCTTTTGAGGAGATTTTTAAACTATTTTCCGGTTATACTTGGCATTTAGATGATACTCCAAGTGGTAAGGATGATGAAATTAATCCTGATGTTTTGGGGTATATTTTTGAAAAGTATATTAACCAAAAGGAATTTGGTGCTTATTATACGAAACCGGAAATTACTAATTATTTATGTGAACGTACTATTAATAAATTTATTAGTGGTAAAATTGGTAATGTTCAAGTTTTAGAAAATCTCAATAATCAATTATGTCAGCAATTGTTAGATGATGTTTTACCAAACTTATCAATTTTAGATCCCGCTTGTGGTAGTGGTGCATTTTTGGTTGCTGCTTTACAACATTTGATTAAGATTTATACTGCTATTTTTGATTTTATTCAAGTTTCGGGAAATGCGGAAAATCAAGCCAGATTAACTAAGATTAAACAAGATCATCCTTCTTTGGATTATTATATCAAAAAACGGGTAATTACTGACAATCTCTATGGTGTGGATATCATGGAGGAAGCGGTGGAAATTGCTAAACTACGCTTGTTTTTAAGTTTGGTTGCTGCTGCGAAAACTGTTGATGATTTAGAACCTTTACCTAATGTTGATTTTAACATTATGTCTGGTAATTCGTTAATTGGTTTAATTCGCGTTGATGGAAGTCGTTTTGATAATGTTGGACAGTCTAAACAAGGTAATATTTTACAACAATTAAATTCACAAAATTATCAAGCAATTTTAAAAGAGAAAAACGCAAGTATTAGAAAGTACAAAGAACACGCTTTTATGATAGCAGATGTGGAAGGTACGGAACAGGAAGATAGGTTAGAATTTTTAAGGGAAAATATTAATCGTGTCAATCGGGAATCTTTGGTGAAGTTAAATCAATTGTTGTTAGATGAATTTAGTAATTTAAAGATTAAATATGAGGAAGTGCAGTTAAAGGGTAAACCTGTGAAACGACTTTTGAATATTGAGGATATGGAAGGGTTAAAACCTTTTCATTGGGGTTATCATTTTGATCAGATTATTGCTAGGGGTGGTTTTGATATTATTTTAGGTAATCCTCCTTGGGAGATTTTTAAACCGCAAGCTAAGGAATTTTTCGCAGAATATAGCGATATTGTGACTAAGAATAAGATGGATATTAAGACTTTTGAAAAACAACAAAAGCAGTTGTTAGAAAATCCTGAAATTGCTACTGCTTGGTTAGAGTATCAAAGTCAATATCCTCATGTAAGTTTATATTATCGCAGTGCGGAACAATATGTTAATCAGATTTCTGTGGTGAATGGGAAAAAACAGGGAACTGATATTAATTTATATAAGTTATTTGTGGAACAATGTGTTAATTTACTTTCTCAAAATGGTGAATGTGGTTTGGTTATTCCTAGCGGTATTTATACTGATTTGGGTACTAAGCAGTTACGAGAAATGTTATTTTCGCAAACTAATATTACTGGTTTATTCTGTTTTGAAAATAGAAAAGCTATTTTTGAGGGGGTTGATAGTCGGTTTAAGTTTGTGGTATTGACTTTTGAAAATGGTAAGCAAACTTTATCTTTCCCTGCTAAATTTATGCGTCATGATGTGGGAGAGTTAAATAGTTTTCCTGGTGATGATTGTATTAATATGTCTGTGGATTTAATTAAACAGTTATCTCCTGATTCTATTTCAATCATGGAGTTTAAAACTGATTTAGATATTCACATTGCTGAAAAAATGAGTCGCTTTCCTTTATTGGGGGAGGAAATTCAGGATAAATGGAATTTAAAGTTAACCGCTGAATTTCACATGACTAATGATAGTTATTTGTTTAAAACTGAACCAGGAAAAGGAAGATTACCTTTATATGAAGGGAAAATGATTCATCAATTTAATCATAAGTTTGCTGAACCTCGCTACTGGGTAGATGAGGAGGAAGGAAGAAAAGCAGTTTTAGGTAAAAATGGTGTTGATAAAGGGCAAATTTTAGATTATCAGTGTTATAGGTTGGGGTTTAGAAAAATAGGAAGAAATACAGATGTTAGAACTTTGATTTCTACAATTATTCCTCCTAATTTTTGTTCAGAGAATTTTCAAACTGCTGTTAAATATAATAGAAATGACTTTTTAGACTATTTAGAATCATTATATTTAGTCGGAATTTGGAATAGTTTTGTTGTTGATTTTTCTCTACGTCAAAAGGTTTCTGCTAATGTTAATATGTTCTACATTTATCAATTACCTGTACCCAGATTAACAGAAAAAGACGAATATTTTCAAGAAATAGTAGAACGTGCAGCAAAACTAATATGTACCACAGCAGAATATGATGAATTAGCGAAAGAAGTAGGGTTAGGAAGTCATAAAAACGGAATTACAGACGAGAGAGAAAGGGGAAAAATCCGCGCAGAATTAGATGGAATAATTGCCCATTTATATGGTTTAACAGAAAGCGAATTTAGTCATATATTGAGTACATTTCCCATTGTTGCGGAAGAAGTGAAAAATGCTGCTTTAAATGCTTATCGGGAGATGGTTAAATAACGTAAACGTAGGGGTTTAGCATTGCTAAACCCGTACAATTCATAATAAAAACAAAGATATGCAAATTATTTTTAATCTTGTCAACAAATCATAAATTGATCTGTGAAGTAGGGGATCTAATATAATAATCAAACAATTAATCAATAGAAAATATTTATGTTATGCGTCGAGACACAATCTTTTACAAACTATTCCAACAATATCCATCTTTATTGTTTCAATTGTTGGAAAATCCTCCAGAAAATGCCGATAGTTATAAATTTGATTCTGTAGCAATTAAAGAACCAAAATTTGAAATTGATGGCGTATTTTTACCACCAGAAAATGAAAATCCAGGAGTAGTATATTTTTGTGAGGTACAATTCCAGAAAGATGAAATATTGTATGAAAGAATAGTAGCTGAATCTTCCTTATATTTTTATCGTAACCGGACTAGATTTAGTGATTGGCAAGCGGTTATAATTTATCCATCTCGTAACATTGAACAAAGTAATACTTATCCATTGCGGGCATTTTTGAAAAGTGATCAAGTACATCGGATATACTTAGATGAATTGGGGGATATTCATCAATTACCCACATCGGTAGGAATGATGATATTAACCACATTAGAAGAAAATCAAGCACCAGAAGCAGCGAGGTATTTATTAGCAAAAACTCAATCAGAAATACCATCATCATCAAATCGCGTCATAATAGAAATGATCACCATAATTATGATGTACAAATTTGAAAATCTTAAACGTCACGAGGTAGAATCTATGTTAGGAATCACACTCAAACAAACAAGAGTTTATCAAGAAATTAAAGAAGAAGGAAGAGAAGAAGGAAGAGAAGAAGGACTTCAACAAGGATTAAAAGCAGGAAGAAAAGAAGGACTAGAAGAAGCAACTTTTAATTTAGTTATGAGACTTTTGAGTAAACGATTTGGTAAAATATCCCCAAAAATACGCGGTTCTATTTCTAATTTATCTTTACCTGTTTTAGAAGATTTAAGTGAAGATTTATTAGATTTTAAAACTGTGAATGATTTACAAATTTGGTTAGACAAAGTTGAAGATTAAGATTTAATATTCCCGACTTTTATTGTTATTGTGTCAATAAATGATAAATTAATGATAAATTAATGATAGAAGTCGGAAATCTGATATTATGTTATAATCTTCAAAGTAGCAACAGGAGTAAAAACCATGACTATTAAAGAATTAATTCAAGCCGAAATTGACAATGGTTTCGTTCCTCAACCAAACCTACAACCAATTTTATAATAAATAAAAACCTATGCCAAGAATTTTTGATAACATCAATGAACAATTATTAACAACCCTCAAACAAAGTTTAAAAGATGCACATAAAGCGGATTTTTGTGTAGGTTATTTCAACCTGCGGGGATGGAAATTAATACAGGAAGAAATAGAACAATTTACCGGAGGTGAAAATAATTGTTGTCGCTTATTAATTGGAATGCAAAAATTACCCAAAGATGAACTTAACCAAATGTTAGGTTTAGGAATATCTCGCAAACCCATATCCCAAAGTGACACAACTAACCTGAGAAAACGCCTAGTACAAGAATTTAGTCAACAATTAACTTTAGGTAAACCCAGCAATGATGATGAATGGGGTTTAAAAAGACTAAAAACCCAATTACAAACTAAAAAAGTAGTAGTTAAATTATATCTCCGTCATCCCCTCCACGCTAAACTTTATTTAATTCCCCAAAATTATCATAATTTACCCGCTATTGGTTTTTTAGGAAGTAGTAATTTAACCTTTTCTGGTTTATCTTACCAGGGAGAATTAAACGTTGACATATTAGATCATGATGCAACTAATAAATTACAAACTTGGTTTAATGAACGTTGGGAAGATCGATTTTGTTTAGATATTTCCGATGAATTAATCAAAATTATAGATGAAAGTTGGGCAACAGAAAAACTTATTTCTCCTTACTATGTTTATCTCAAAATGGCTTATCATCTCTCCCAAGAAGCGCGAGATGGTTTAAGTCAATATGCTATACCTTATGATTTTCAATTATTCCCTTTTCAAGCAGCAGCAGTAAAAGTTGCTGCCCATTATGTTAACCGTCGTGGTGGTGTAATGATTGGGGATGTGGTAGGATTAGGAAAAACCTTAGTAGGAACAGCAATTACTAAAATTATAGAGGATGAACTGGGTATTAGTACCGTTATTATTTGTCCGAAAAATCTTGTTTCTATGTGGGAAAAATATAAAGATGAATATGGTTTAGCTGCTAGGGTAGTTCCTATTAGTCAAGTTACCAAAATATTACCGACAATTACCGCCCGTTTTCGGTTAGTATTAATAGATGAAAGTCATAATTTAAGAAATAGAGATGGACAACGTTATGCAGCGATTAAAGAATATATTGAACAAAGCGGAAGTCGTTGTATTTTATTAACTGCAACCCCTTATAATAAAAGTAATTTAGATTTATCTGCACAGTTACGGTTATTTATTCCTGAATCTAAAGATTTAGGTATTAAACCAGAAAATTTAATCAGAGAATTGGGAAATGAAACTGAATTTAAACGTAAATATCCGCAAACGAAAGTGAGAACTTTAGCAGCATTTGAAAAAAGCGAATATGCAGAAGATTGGCAATTATTAATGAATCGTTATATGCTCAGAAGAACACGCAGTTTCATTAAAAATAATTATGCCGAAACTGATGCAATAGATGGCAGAAAATATTTACAATTTCCTGATGGTTCTCGTTCTTATTTTCCTACCCGCATTCCTAAAACTGCCACTTTTACTATTAATAATGATGATGACTATGGCAAATTATACTCTAGTGAAGTGGTGGAAATTATCAATTCTCTATCTTTACCCCGTTACGGTTTAGGAAATTACACCTTAGATAAATATAAACAACCTCCCACAGCAACGGAACAACAAATTTTAAATGGTTTATCCCGTGGGGGAAGACGGTTAATGGGTTTTTGTCGCACGAATTTATTTAAAAGATTAGAAAGTAGCGGTAATGCTTTTTTAGAATCTTTAGAACGTCATATTTTAAGAAATTATGTTTATATTCATGCGTTAGAAAATAAATTAGATATTCCCATTGGTACACAGGATGCGGAATTTTTAGAGACTGCAAATAATGATGAAGATGCGGATAATATTAATTCTACCAATTTAGATTTTGAAATAGCTGATGATGACAATGATGAAGAAAATGATGATCAGAATGATGAGGTAAATTTTGCTAGTTTAAGCAGTAAAGAAGCAGAATATAAACGTCAAGCAAAGGTTATTTATGAACTTTATCAAAGCAAATATCAAAAACGTTTTAAATGGTTAAATTATCGGTTGTTTAAGTCTGAGTTGAAAAAACATCTTCTGGAAGATGCTAGAGCATTGTTGAAGTTATTAAATAACTGTTTAAATAACTGTTTAAATAACTGTGGAGAATGGAATTATCAACAAGATCAAAAATTTCAAACTTTGCAAAAGTTACTCACAGAAATTCATCCTGATGAGAAAATATTGATTTTTACTCAGTTTGCAGATACAGCGCGTTATTTACAGGAATGTCTAGGAAAAGCGCATATTTCCCAAACTGCTTTAGTTACGGGTAAGGTAAATGATCCCACATCTTTAGTATATCGTTTTAGTCCCCAAAGTAATCAACAGAATATCACCCCTGAACAGGAAATTAGAATTTTAATTGCTACGGATGTTTTAAGTGAAGGTCAAAATTTACAAGATTGTCGGATTATTATTAATTATGATTTACCTTGGGCAATTATTCGCTTAATTCAAAGAGCAGGAAGGGTAGATAGAATAGGCCAAAAAGCATCAGAAATTCTCTGTTATTCTTTTTTACCTGCGGAGGGTGTGGAAAAATTAATTAATTTAAGAGGTAGACTGACAGAAAGATTACAACAAAATGCTAGTGTAGTGGGTACAGATGAGGCATTTTTTGAGGATGGTTTTTCCTATCAAGAAATACTGGATCTTTATCATGAGAAATCGGGTATTTTAGATGAAGTAGATGATGGAGAAGTTGATTTAACTTCGGAAGCTTTTCAAATTTGGAAAAATGCCATAGATGCTGATCCAAGTTTAGAGAAAATCATTAAAAATCTGCCCAATGTGATTTATTCTACCCGTTACCATGAAGGTACAAATTTAGATCCTCAAGGGGTGTTAATGTATCTGCGAACTGCTGAAGGTACGGATGTTTTAGCGTGGATAAATAAGGAAGGAAAAAGTGTTACTCAATCGCAAATGAGAATTTTAAGAATGGCAAGATGTAACCGGGATACACCCCCAGAAAAAAAGCATCCCCAACACCATGAAATTGTCGCTCAAGGGGCTGATTTACTATTAGAACAGCAAAAAACATCTGGAGGACAATTAGGAAGCTCTAAAAGTGCCAGATATCGAACTTATTACCGGTTAGATAATTATATTAAAAAAACGGAAGCAAAAACCCCTATATTTACATCAGGAGAAGATTGGCAGACTTTAAAAAAAGCGGTAGAAGAAATATATCATTATCCGTTAAAAGAAACAACGGTAGTTAAATTAAATCGGCAGTTAAAAAGCGGTATTAATGATGAACAATTAGCGACAATGATTATATCTTTAAGAGATAATAATTCTTTGTGTATTATCCATCCTGAAGATGGACAACAGGAAGCGCAAATTATTTGTTCCTTGGGGTTATTTGGTGATTAGTTATTGGGCGGAAAATTTTAGATTTTAGATTTTAGATTTTAGATTTTAGATTTTAGATTTTAGTAGGACTTACGTAAGATGTGACTGAAAACCTTATTCTTGCGTAGGGTTAATTCATGAATTACCCCTACTTTCGTTCTCTTTTGCGTAAGTCCTGTTTAGATTGGGGTTGATAAAAACAATCCAAAATCCAAAATCCAAAATCCAAAATCCAAAATCCAAAATCCAAAATAAAAAACTTCTGCCCCATCACATTAAACCCAGTTCTCTTTGCAGTAAATTAATTGATTGAGAACCAATGTAGTTTTCACAACGAATTAGTTTAGGTGGACGAATTAGATCATCTGAGACTGTTTGCATTCCTGCTTGTGTTGTTAAGTAACTGACTGGATCTGTACAAAATATGATTTCGCAACGTTTAACTATGGCGTTTAGTTTATAAGCATCCTTGGGTTGAGCAGTCATAACTAATAGTTCATCCCCCCGTAAACCGTGTAGGATGACTTCTGTAGCTCTGAGAATACCAGGACTGAGGCTAACTATACCAATACAGCTTGATTTGGCAAGGCTTTTAACTACATTGAGTTCTTTACTATAGTCATGAATATCTAGGGGAATAACGCGGACTGCTTGGGGTCCAGCGATCGCTTCTACTTCTCCGATAAAATAACGACTGGTGACTAATGTGGCCGATGTGGTTTGTTCTAAGACTGCGGCTAATTCTTCTGTTGTTACCAACTGGACGGGAATTTCTAGGGATTCTTCTAATTCATCTACCATTAATTCCCCAGCACCAAGATCCTGTAATGGTACTATTACCAAAACTCTGGCACTACAACGCAAACGCCAGTCAACTTCCGCTAAAAATAGCTCCCGTGCTTGATTGAGGGAACAACCTTGATTAAGTAATTCATCCAGTGTTTTTTGGACTGTTTTGTATGCTTCGGGGTATTGTTTCAGAATGGGAGATTGTAACCTACCACCACCCTCATGGCCTTGAGCGCGGACATAAATTCCTGAACCTGCTAGACTTTCGACAAATCCTTCGTCTTCCAGCTGGCGGTAAACTTTACTAATAGTGTTACGATGTAATCCAGTTTGCATGGCTAACGCCCTGGTGCTGGGTAATTTATAACCGGGTGCATACTGACCAGAGGCGATCGCAAAGCGAATTTGATTAAATAGTTGGCTGGATGCGGGGATTTCGCTGTCTGGCTGAATTCGGAATTGAATCATTAACAATTCTCCTGATGATTGGTAGCTGCACTTAACTGTTTGTGTGTACTACCTGTTAAATATATGATTTATTTTGAATTTATCGGATCAGATAATTTTGATGAAAATTATTATGACAGAGCAAACAATAGACTCTACAAAAGTTAAACTTTCTCAAAATGATTGTCAAATTGATGCTTATTTAGCAAAACCAACATCACCTGGTATTTACGCCGGAATTGTAGTTTTACAGGAGATATTTGGAATTAATGAGCATATTCGGGAGGTGACAGAACGGATTGCTCAACTGGGGTATGTGGCGATCGCACCTGCTCTTTTTCAACGCCAAGCACCGGGCTTTGAAACGGGTTATACTCCTGAAGACATAGAAATTGGTAGAAAATACGCCTGGGAACAAACCACAGCTTCACAACTGTTGAGCGATATTCAAGCCGCTATTAATTATCTCAAAACTCAGCCCAATGTCAAAAAAGAAGGTTTTGGTTGTATTGGCTTTTGTTTTGGTGGTCATGTCGCCTACCTAGCTGCTACCCTCCCTGATATTCAAGCTACTGCTTCATTTTACGGTGCTGGGATCACCACCCGCACCCCTGGAGGCGGCAACCCTACTATTACCCGCACTCCAGAAATTTCCGGGACTATTTACGCCTTTTTTGGGATGGATGATGCCAGTATACCCACAGAACAGGTAAACGAAATTGAAGCAGCGTTACAAAAACACAACATTTCTCATGGCGTGTTTCGCTACGATGGATCTGATCACGGATTTTTCTGCGATCGCCGTGGTAGTTATAATCCTATAGCTGCGGCGGATGCTTGGCAACAAGTTCAACAACTTTTTGCCAACACTTTAGGGTGACTGGTGACTGGGGACTGGGGACTGGGGACTGGTGACTGGGGACTGGTGACTGGGGACTGGGGACTGGTGACTGGGTACTGATGACTGATGACTGGGTACTGAGGACTAGTTACTAGTTACTAGTAACTAATAACTGTTTACTAATAAAAATTTACCATTTACCAATTACCAATTTCCAATTAGTAACTATCAATTACCAACTAGCAATTTCCAATTACCAATTCTTCATAACAATCAAAATACAACAAAAATAAAATCTACATTAAAACAT
>NZ_BJCE01000120.1:0-16970 GCF_005402885.1 Sphaerospermopsis reniformis | reverse complement strand
TTATGAAAAAGTAATATTGACGATTTGTGGATTGGTGAGGTTACGAATTGATTCTCTAGTTTTACCAAATTTATGATATGTGTTAAAAGTATGCAGATGATGAAATAACCATCGGCATTTTTTCCGGACTATACTAACAGTAACTATCTCTAGCCCTGATGATTACGTCAAGTCTGGCTGAAATGAGAACATCCTCAAAGCCATACACAGACTGCCTTTTTAATTTTCGGACAGGTCTATTAATTAAACTCTGCGCTGTCACTCCCAATCTCTGCGCTAAATTTTCATTGGGAAAGGAGTTGATTTCTACTGGTTGTTGATACTGGTATGGATACGCTGAACGCCGTGGTCTGGAGTTACTGTATCTACCAGAAGCGTTGCCTGCGGCGAGCGAAGCTATCGCTTTTTCAATCTTTTCTAAGTGCTTGGCAATAGTTTCTAGTTTAACAGCCAGATGTTCGTCTTGCTGGCAAAGGTGTGTTTCCAGTTGCCCCAACTTTTCCTCTACCTCCTGTAACTCGGTGGTTGCTTCCAGTTTAGTGTTGATATCAAACTGTGAAATCAATTCCTGTAACCCTTGCAGTAACGCCGTTGTGTGACCATCACGGTGAATTTTTGACAGGTTACGTACTACAGGAATTAGTACAGTAGGCACGCGGATCATTTGGCTGGGTGGGGTTTTGTTATTCATGGCGATATCAGTTGTGATATCGAGAATTGTATATGAACCCACCTTCCGCACCCTAAACTGTCACACAACGAAAAATGGTCGTTTGGGGATTTGAGATTGGCGATCGCCACCTAAGATTTAGACTATTTTGTATCAAAATTATCATCAAAGGTATTCAAAAATCCGAAATTACCGATTGTGACACTGGGGGGTGCGGAATGTGGGTTTTAAATCATTCATAAACTCGTTGAATTGCCCCAGTGCCTGTGTAATGATACCAATATCATCCTGTTATGTTCAAAGATTTAAAAAGTATTCCAAAGGAGCGATCGCATATTTTCCCTGTTCATCTTGACTCACTAAACCTAAAGCTATTAAATCCCTATCAATAAACAACTTTGTCGCTTTACCACCTTGATCAATCTTACTATTAATCAACTCCATAGCATAGCAGATGGTATCATAAACCCGTTGGGGATTCATAGCCGTTGTAATAGGTTGATATCTGCTAACTGATTCACACAGTCGGTAAACACCGTGTTCTTGGGACTGGGGATAGCCATAATGCTTAACAGCACGCCGTAAAAAGTATCCAGCAGTAATTGGTTGTTTTCCTGAAGGACGCACACAGGAGTAACTACAATCACCAATTGTATCAGCTGCCATACTCCCAGGCATAAATCGCAGAATATTAAAATTTAAAAAATCGGGTTTACACCTTTCAATACCAAAACTAATTGCTTCAATATCATCCGCAAAAGTCGTTGGTTCGTAACCTATAATATCAGTTTTTTGATCATTTAATTTGGCCTTTGGTAGTCCTAAAATTAAAAAATAACTACTGGGTAAACCAGCCTTATTCATATCTTGAAAAACTTGCTCAATCTTAGATGGATAATCCCATGCTTGCCTAATTTGACTAGCAATAGAACCATTAAATTTATGATTTGCTAATGATACTTCTGGTAAGGTATGCTCAACCCCAAAAAACATATACACACAATTATTTTCTACCAAATAACGCATCTGCTCATAGTTAATTTTATCAATTCTCGTATTTGAACCCCAAACAAATCCTTCTGCTTTTAATATTTCAGCTTCTCGTTTGGCAGCTTGATCATGAACTGTAAAAGTATCAACATCTAAATAAATTGCTTCATAGCCACGCTGTTTTAATTGCTGTAATTGCCGACGAAAAGATTCTTCACCCAATCTCACTACATTATTACTTTCACTACTTTTATTACAGAAACCACACCCCCAAGGACATCCTCTCTGGGTAAAAATTTGGGCTGTTTTTAATTGTCTACCATCTGAGGATTTAAAAATATCCATATCATGGACTTGGGGTAAATGAATTAAACCAAAGTTTTGATCAATATCATCAAATTTATTCACTCTTGGGGCAATGGTACGGTAAAATTTACCATCATCATTGATAAAACATAAGCCGGGTAAATCTTTCATTTCTTGATAGAAAGTTCCTCTGGCAACTGCATGAGCAATTTTGACAATTGATTCTTCACCTTCACCATCACAAAATGCCGTAATCCAAGGTGTAATCCTGGCAATGTCTTCAACACTTTTAGTTGCATAACCGCCAACTAAAATCGGCACATTTTCCCGTTTATGTTTTTGTAATTCTGCAAATATTTTTCTACTATGTTCGTCAATTTCTGACCATTGATTTGTTAGACAACCAGCAAAGATAATTAAGTCAGCATTTCTGATTTCTTTTAAAACATCATCAATGCTTAAATCAGGACGTTCTAAATCTAGTTGTATAACTTGACTAAATCCAGCATTAACTAAACTAGAAGCTAAAACGGGTAATGCTTTATTAGCTCCGTTGAAACTTCGATGTTTAATAAATTCGCCAATCAATACGATTTTGATAGAATTGTTATAACATGATATTTGATAATTAATTAAATTTTCAGTATTGTTTTGAATTATCATTATGGTAAGCAACTAAAATTGTTTTTTGATGGGTAATGAACAGAAAAACAAATTTATGTATTTATTATATGTATCCTGCGAATGAGATAACAAGCCAAATTGGCTTGTTCAGGTATTCATTTGAGGATACTGTTTCTGATTCAATTCTGAGACCTTAATCAACAGCACCCAACATTTTTAAAGAAGCTTTTTCAGCATCGGTTAAACCTGTAATCCCACTAATATCCAGACGTTCATAAATGCGGTCTGATTTAAGTGGCTGTAATCTACTACAAGTTTGCATATCCCACAATTGAATATTTTCGTCTTCGCTGCCACTAGCTAATAGCTTACCATCACTACTAAAAGCTAAAGAACGAATTGCGGCTGTATGTCCCCGCTTGAGAATTTCCATACACTCACCTGTACTCACTTGCCATAGTCTCACAGTGGTATCAGCGCCAGCACTAGCTAAAATCTGTTTCTTGGGACTAAATGCCACTGAGTAGACTGGTTTATTATGCCCTCTCAAGGTTTGGACACACTCACCTGTGCTAACATTCCACAACTTTACAGTTTGGTCTTCGCTACCACTAGCTAAAAATTGCCCATCAGAACTAAATGCGACTGACCAAATCATGTCTTGATGGCCTGTGAGAGTTTGCAAACATTCACCTGTACTAACATCCCAGAGTTTAATGTGACTGTCTGCGCTACCACTGGCCAGAATCTCCCCATGAGGATGAAATGCTACTGTCCACACCCAATGGCTATGGGCTTTGATTTTTTGCACACACTCACCGTTAGAAGTTTCCCAGATGCGAATGCTGTGGTCTTCGCTACTACTAACTAAGGTATTTCCGTCCGGACTAAAAGCAACTGTCCATACCCAGTTATCATGTCCTTTGAGGGTGTTAATACATCTGCTGTGACGACTATCTGTGATGTCCCAAAGTTTAATGGTATTGTCTGCACTACCACTAGCCAGTATTTTTTCATTGGGATGAAAAGCGACAGAACGAATCCTGCCTTCATGTTGATTAAAAACGTGGCATTCTTTGGTTTGTAAGTTCCATAACCCAATATTGTGGTCATCCCGACCACTGGCTAAGATTTGACTATCGGGGCTGAATTGTACAGAATACACATCACGGGTATATCCTTCCAAGACATTCAAGGAATTTCCGGTCTTTACATCCCATAGTCTAGCTGTTTGGTCGTCACTGCAACTGATGAGAGTGTTGCCATCAGGACTAAAGGCGATCGCCCAAACTTGGCTATAGTGACCTTCTAAGGTTTTGAGACATTCACCCCGTGCAATATCCCAGAGTTTGATAGTTCTGTCTTCACCAGTACTAGCTAGGGTTTTCATATCAGGACTAAAACGAACTGAATAAATCTTTTTACTGTGTCCCTTCCATACTTGCTGACATTGACCTGTATTTACATCCCATAGTCTGAGAGTGCGGTCTGCGCTACCACTAGCTAGTGTTTCCCCATCAGGACTAAAGACTACAGAGTTAACTTCACCATTATGGCCATTGATGGTTTTCACACATTGACCTGTGTTGATATCCCAGAGTTTAATTTTCTGGTCTGCACTGCCACTAGCAAGTAAAGGCTGAATGTTGGTACTTTTAGACGGTTGGAAGGTGACAGATAACACCCAGCCTTGATGACCAGAAAGGGTTTGCTGACAAACTCCTGTAGCAATATCCCAAATTTTAATAGTTTGGTCTTCACTGGCACTAGCTAATAAAGAACCATCAGGATTAAAAGCTACTGAATAAACTTTATTAGTATGTTCTTTGAGTGTGTGCAGACATTCCCCTGTTTCCACATTCCACAGTTTAACTCTATAGTCTGCACTACCACTAGCTAAAATTTTACTATCTGGGCTAAAGGTCAAAGCCCAAACCCAAGCAGTATGACTTTTATAAATGCGAATTTGTTTAGTATCAGCAGTGCGCCATAATCTTATTTCTCCTGACATTAAACCTGTGGCAAAGAATTTACCATCGGGACTAAATCTCACAGATACAAGACTAGACATTGTTTCTGTAAACACTGAACCTGTTAAATCGGAATTAGCAAAGCTAGTGTTTTGTAGGTTGACATTTTTCAGGTAGGCTTGCCAAATAGTCAAATTAGAAAAATCCCATCTACTTAAATCAATTTGGTCATTGTGCTGGGATTTATCGATCTGGAGTTGTCGCAGTAAATTGATTAAGTTTCCTGCTGCATAACCTTTAGTTGGGGGTGATTCCTGTTGTAAATTTATAAGCAGTTGTTGCAGATGAGTTTCTAGTTTTTTTGTTGTCCCAAAGGCTGTGATCAGCTTTTGTTTTACAGATTCTAGGATCAATCTTTCTTGTATGAGTCGGATATGATCAAGCGATCGCGCTTGAATTAAGGGGTAGGCATTAATAAATTCTAGTTTTTGTCCTTGGTAAATTTCATCAGTTACTGCTTCTATATAGTTTTCTGTCACATATTCCATTACTACAGACTGCTGGCGAAATCTGCTAGTGTTTGTTTCTTTTTCAAGTAGCGATCGCCGTAACAATGATTCTATAACTTCTAGTATGTTTGACCTGGCATCTGTGGTACTTAAATCACTTTTTAAATTTATCAAGGAAACATATTCCCGATGAATTGCCAGCCAATACATAACTTTTTTTTCTAAATCTGACAAACGTTTAAACTGGGTATCTAGCAGGGTGCGAATATCTCCATAAGCAGCACTGGCTTCTTCAATTTCTGTTAAAAATTCTGTAATGTTATTGCTGAATAAGTCATAAACTGTAGTGGCAACTATTTTTAATGCTAAGGGGTTGCCAGAATATCTAGTGACTAATTCTTGTAACTGTTGAGGAGTAAATTCACATCCTTTATCCCGCAGAATTTCCCTAGCTTCATCTACATTGAGGCTGGATAATTGTAAAACTTTCACTGGTAGATTTTTACCTTCTAGTGCAGCCACTTCTTTGGGTTTTTCTCGGCTGGTGAGTAATAAACAACTATTATGTGATGCTTCTGCAACTTTTTTAAACAAGTAGCCATAGTTTTCATATCCAATTTCATATTCACCAGCCCATTCTTGAGTTTTACCCTCACCACTACGTAGCACTGATTCCACATTATCTAAAATAACTAGGCATCTATGTTTTCTGAGAGTATCAATTAGTAGAAGAATTTTATTATTTTCACTCACTGTTAAGTAATCTTGAGCATCGTGAGGTAAAAATCGTAAAAGTTGGTTAAGAATTTCCTCTAATGGTGGTGCATTACGAAGCGATCGCCAAATCAAATAATCAAATTTTGGCTGTACTTTTTTGGCAACTTTAGCTGCTATCACAGTTTTACCAATGCCACCCATACCCAACACTGCTACTAATCTACACCGCAAAGGATCACCATCAACTATCCAGTCTTCTAAGTCTAAAATTTCTTCATTTCTACCCCGAAAACCTTCTACATCAACCGCCTCACCCCAATCTTCTTGTGAAGTAGGAACATTTTCATAAAGAGATTTATATTGAGCAGATAGTTTCTGTTTCAAGTTATAAATTTTTTTATTCCCACTCCCTTCTATACCTAATTTGCGGTAACTTTCTCCTAATCTTTTTCTCACTGCTGGTTGAGAAATCTTCAGTCGCTCGGCAATTTCCGCACCAGAATAATCATTTAGTGCTAAAATTAACGCCTCTAGCTCCGTTTTGGTAACATTATGCTGGTTTGCAACTGCTGTAATGAAATTATCAGGAAGTAAAGGTCTATTATCTGCTGTATTCATCTTTTCTAAGCTCCATATCATATCTGTTACTTATCTGTATGTGAGAATTTTGTATAGCATGAATAATACCTCCAAAAAGGAGTTTTATATAGTCTTTTTCTCAGCTTTACAGTAATTACACACTTATATTAGTCATCTTTATATTGATGAATGTAGCAATATTAACTGTTTGTGAGGATATACGTAAATGAAAATCCTTGATTAACAAATAAATAGGACTGAAACCCATGAGAAATAATCGCCAAGATAACCCAAATCCTTTGTTAAATTTGGCTGGAAAAGGATTGAAATATTTACTATTAACCATCTCTGGTTTTGCGATCGCGATTGTTGTGTTTAACGTTTTTGGTGCATGGTCAATTGTTACAGTATTGCTATCCTTGAATATCTGGATTTGGTTTATCAGGGCTGCAATTTCTTTATTCTGTATGTTTGCGATCGCTATGATTTTTGAATCTTGGAGTTAGTCCAAATTTATGGTGCTGCTTCTTCAGATATTACCTTTGGCTTATTTTCATTCAGCCAAAGGTTTCAAACCAGAGGAGGTCATATCATGTCAGATAACGGCAACGGCATCAAAGGTGAAGCACTATCAGTAATTTTGGTAATCTTAGTTGCAGGATCGATATCTTTAGCAATTGTCAATAAAGATAATCATCTTGCTTATTTTGATATCGTGAAAATAGCAATGGTCTATAGCTTTGGCTCTCACAAATCCAAAGATAAACCAAAAAAGTAAGCCAGAAATGAGATGGACAAGTGTTTCTCTGGGATTATTGGGTGTGTAGCATCCCCACAATGTTCTATCAGGTTTATCTCCAGGCTGTAGGTCACCAAAGGACTTGGCGTTAACACCAGCATAACACTACCAGCAGCCATCTTAAATAATTCTTGCTGGTGTTCAGAGTCCAGTCGTTCAGGGGCTTCACCAACGCTTTCTTCAGTTTACGCCATAATAATCCGAGAGCCTTCTGGAAACTTTTCTACTTTGATTTGCGTTCCTAATTCTTCTCCCAAAGCAGGAACATGAGTAATTACGCCCACTAATTTGTCTTGCTGACCCAAAGATTGTAGGATACTTGAGACACTTTGCAGAGTTTCAGCATCTAATGTTCCAAATCCTTCATCTATAAACAGACTGCCTAACTTAGCTCCTCTTGATAGCTTTTCTGAGAGTGCTAAAGCCAGGGATAAAGAAGTCGCAAAGGTTTCACCACCGGATAGTGTCTGTACCCGTCTTGTTTCGCCACCACTCCAATTATCTTCTACATAGTATTCTTTATCGTCATATTTTAAGGCATATCGCTGTTCTGTAAGTTCTCGCAGAAACACTGTTGCTTGTTCTACTAACTCCTGCTCAAAATTTTGGAGAATATAGGCTTGAAAACGATCCGATTTTAACTCTTTGGATAATATACGATAAATTTCTAAATCTTGCTCTTTGCTGGATAGTTGGGCT
The DNA here is from genome assembly GCF_005402885.1 of Sphaerospermopsis reniformis. NCBI lineage: Bacteria > Bacillati > Cyanobacteriota > Cyanophyceae > Nostocales > Aphanizomenonaceae > Sphaerospermopsis > Sphaerospermopsis reniformis. The sequence continues at coordinate 9,107 of NZ_BJCE01000120.1, read as the reverse complement.
TGTAATTTCTCTGCTTGCTCTCGCTGCTCTTCAGCTTTAGTAATCCAAAGTTTTAAATTGTTGTATTCATCTTGTGATTGCTTACGCTTTTCTTCCGCAGTAACAACAAACTTTTCATGTTGGGCAATTATTTCTGGATTTGTGGTTTTATTGCCGATTTCGTTAGTTTCTTTGGTGATAAGAGTTTCTAGCTGAAGTTTTTTATTGTCGTGATCTGTAATTTGCTGCTGCCATCTATTTTGTACTTCTGGTGATGCTTTGCTTTCTTCACACATTGCTTCTGTAAAGTTTTCTGATGACAAACGAGTTTGCCATTCAGCTTCTATTTGTACTTTTGCATTAGAAGCTAAATCAAAGTCTTCTCGTGATTTTAAATCATTTTGTTGAGATTGGAGAAATTCATCACGAGCAGTTTGATGAAACTTATGTGCCTGCTGAAGACGATTATCTAAATCTTGTTTATCTTGTTCTAGTTTTCGGACTAAATTCTCGTAAGAATCACCACCAGTAAGTTCTGATAGTTTGTTGGATATTTCTTGAAATTGTGTTTTTTGGCGTTCTACTTCATTTGCTGCTTCTTGATGCTGGGATTGCGTATTTGATAACTTATCTTTGGCAAATTTAAAATTTTGTTCACTTGCATTAACTTCCGCATCTGCTTTATCTTTCTTGATTAAAGATTCCTGATATTTAGTATCCCTTTCATGTAGTGTTTGGCATTCCTGCTGAAGTGCCTGAACATCCCATGTATCTGTTTTTAATATGGCAATAATTTGTTGTGTTTCTGCCTGCAATTCGACTTCTTTAGCTGCCAATATTTGGAGGTATTCAATTTCTTGTTTCTTTAGTTCATCTCTTATGGTTTCAGCTTTAGTTTTGGCATCAGCAGCTTTTTGACGGTTTTTCTCAGCAGTCTGAGCGCGTTTTTCTAGTGCTTTAATATTGTCTGAAGACTCTAGTTGTGGTAACAAGTTGTCTTCTGGGTATACTCCACCGCAAACAGGACAATCATCACCCTTATGGAGCAATACTCGTAAAGCAGAGGCATAATTTTGTTGTCTAGCAGTATCTAATTTAGCACAAATTTGTTCACATTCTTCTATGGATTTTTGCAGATTTAAAATAGTAGACTGATAATTATTATCGGCCGTTTTTAATTGTTGGGTAATTTGTTGGAGTTTTGAGCGATCGCTTTCGACTTGCTTTTGAATACCTTCCCATTTAATTAGTAGTGGGTTAACTTGATTAAGCTGCTCTAGTCTTGTGCCACCAAGGGAATATTGAGAAAGTTCATTTTTAGCTTCAGTAAATATCTTATTTTTCTCTGCTAATTCAGTTTCAGCCTTTTTTACTGCTTTGTTAGCTTCAGTTACAAGCTTGATTTTGTCTTCCAATATTTTTTCTAACCGCTTTAGTTCATTGTTAATTCCACGACGCTGTTCTTCATAAATTTTGGCAGCATTAAGAGCTTCTTCTTGCTGTTTTAGTTGTGGTGCAATTTTAGCTTGATAAGCTTGTGCTTGACTTAAATTATCTTCCTGAATTTTCAAAGCAGATTCTTTATCAATCAAAGCTTTAGCAGCATTCTCAGCAGCAATTTTGGTGTCATTATAACGAGTACGAGCAGAATTTACTGATGTCCAAGTGGCTGATAAGCGATCGCAAACTCGCGCTTGTTCTAATTGCCGTTTTAAAACACTTATTTCTGTAGTTTTTGTATTTAATTCCTCAAGTTGCTGTCGCAAATCTGCTAAAATTTTAAGACGCTGAAATAATTTAATTTCTACCTCTAAAGCTGTTTTTGCATTGGCAACTGCTTCATTTAATCGGGGTAATTCTTGTTCTATAAGCTGAGAGCGTTCGCGTTGAGAATTTAATTCTATATCTGATACCAAATCAGCCATATTTAGCTGTTGTTGAATAATATTGTATTCACCTTCAAGAAAATTAGCTTGATTTTCAGCTTTTTGACGCATAGCTGGGAAAATTTTTTCGTATCCAGCCAAGTGACTTAATATCTTTCGTCGATCAGCACCTTTACCTTTAAGGAATTCATCAAATTGTCCTTGAGGTAGGAGGATAACTTTTGTAAAAGTCTCAAAATTCATCCTCAAAATATTCTCAATAGTAGCATTAATATCTGCTTCCTTTTGTTCTCCTAAAGGTTGCCAATCGTTTTGAATACGCTTTTCTAACTTGAAATTCACCTGGGGTGTTTTATTGCGGTATAACCACGAGCGAAAAACTTGATATTCAAAATTATCTACCAAAAAACGTAATGATACCTGTAATCTTAAACTACCCTGACTCAATAATTCTTTAGGTTGAGTCTTACCGCTAAATCTTGCTACTTTTCCATAAAGTGCCAAAGTCATAGCATCAAGCAAAGAAGATTTACCTGCACCAGTAGGTCCAGTAATAGCAAATAACTCCAGTTGCTCAAAATTGATTTTGGTCTGATTGCGAAAACTAGTAAAACCTTCTAGAGTCAGTTCAAGTGGTCGCATCTTGTGTTTCCTTTATTTGCTTATATAGTTCCTCAAATTTGGCCACAACAGCAGGAGTAGGTGTTGTGTTTAATTCTTCTTGGAAGTAGCGTTTAAATTCTTCTATTGGATCAAACTCTTCCTGGTTTACAGATTTTTTCTGATTTGACTTAACTTCTGGATAACGCGGCTCGATTTGCAATACTTTATCACCACAAATTTTGTGAATTTTGTCAGTTAATCCCCTTTGAGGTGTTTGCAAATTAATAATTACCTTGAGATAACCAGAATAATCCTGGTATGGTTCTAATTTTTCTTCATAATCACTCAATTCACATTCGACTATATGCAAAGGTTTTTGACAGGGAATAGATATAAACTCAGGTTTTTTTGCAGGAGAACCAGGCTCAACATCAATTAAATAAAATCCCTTATCTTCCCCAGCTTCACCAAAGTCTACTTGAATCAAAGAACCGGAATAGTAAGTAGGAGCCGCAACGGGAATTTGTTGGGGTTTATGGATGTGTCCGAGAGCAATATACTGAGCTTCAGCAGGTAGGCTTTGTCCTGCCAAGGCATAGGTTTCTTTGGTGTGATGACGAGCTTCAGATTTAGCTAACCTAGCACCATCAATAGTGAGATGAGCCATGAGGATATTCACACTGTCATCTTGAAAACCAGTAGCTAAGTTGTTGAGCAAGTAGCCTACCCTTTCTCTGTAGTGGTTTATTTGTTGTAACTCGTCCATTGTCCACAGATTCTCAACTGTCAACAGTCGCCGTTCTGAAGCAAAAGGCATAGCAGCTACACGCAGTTTGCCGTTAGGCGTTTCTACGGTGATCAGCCCCCCTTGGTTAACGCGACGAGGTTTTCCTAAAATCTGCACGCCAGCTAAAGATAAAAGATTAGCTATACCATCAAAGCGGGAGGCGGAATCATGATTACCAGCGATCGCTATTGCAGGAATTTTGGCGGTTCGCAACCCTTCAAAAAACTGATAGGCAACTCTCTCGGCCTCTGCTGGAGGATTAGAAGTTTCAAAAATATCCCCTGCAATTAACACTGCATCAACTTCTAATTTTTTGGCTTGTCGCAAAAGTTCCTTGAGAGCAAATTCAATTTCTGAGGTGCGCTCCTTTCCTTTGAGATTACGCCCTAAATGCCAGTCAGATGTATGAATTAAACGCACAATTCCTCCTAAAAACGATCAATATCAGCTTCGATACTGGCAATTTCTGCTTGGCTCAAAAACACTTCCTCTTTGCGTGTCGCATAGGCGGGGAAGGGGAAATTAACCAAGATTGGTGCGGGGACTTCTGGCTGATGCACAAACATCGTGCCAGATTTCAGAAATAAAGCTCGTTTGCGACAAGAACCAGTCAGAAAGTTGTATTCAGGGCGTTCTGCTTCTGCTGAATCTAACCTGCCTACAACACGGATAGCTGCTTGCCCAACAACACGCCGTTCAACTTCTGAAGCTGTTTGCTGTGCGCCAATTAATATGATTCCCAAAGAGCGCCCCCGTTCTGCAATGTCTACCAGCAAATCTTTAATTGGGCTACGTCCATCGCGGGGGGCATATTTATTTAACTCATCCAAAACTATGAAAACAACAGGTTCTCTACCTTGTTTTTCTTTTTTAAAAAATAGCTTTTGAAGCAAAACACCCACAACAAATTTTTGAGCGCGGGCGGTAAGTTTATGAATATCAGTGACAGTTAATTGAGCATCTGAAGCTAAAGGATTAAGTTGATATTTAGCAACCTCATCCGGTGATAAATCACCCCGAATTAAATGGCTAACTTCACTACTAATACCGTATAAACGCCGAATCATTGCTTCGGCTGTAGCTGAGGCATTTCGTCCTAACCAACGTCTGTTTTCTTCTCTATCTTCATCATTGAGAAGTTTATCTTCTAAAAAGTCGATTAAATCTCTAAAAGTCTTAATTTGTGTTTTGCTATCTTCCCCAAACGCTTCTACTTCTAAATGCGCTTGAATTTTTCGCCGTCGCTTTTTATCACTATCATCATTTTCTTCTGCTAGTCGTGCTAATCTTTCTTCTACTGTTGTCACTAGATAAGATAAATTACCCCTATCTAAATCTTCTCCAGTGAACAAGAAGCGAAATAGGCGTTCGCGGCACAGTTCCCGAAGACTCCACAAATACACTGATATGCCTTCAGAACGCTGTTCTAAATCAGAGTCAACCGTCCGGGAATCTTTTTTGGGAGCAGCACGAAAACTTGTACTTTTAAAAGGTTGTATGGGTAATTTTAAAAGTTCATATTTATTTTTATTTTGGTCACTTATCGAATTACCATAAATTTGATTGAGCTTGTCTAAAAAGAATAAATCCTCTCCTTTGACATTAAAAATTAGTGCTTTGGTATTAGCTTTATAAGAACCTAAAACAGGAGAATTGAAAATAGAATATAACAAGAACAAAGCATAAGATGTTTTAGTAGCAACTCCAGAAACACCAGAGATATTCACATGAGCGCCTTTCTCGCCATTAATAAATGAATAGTTAAAATAAGCTGCATTACCGTTATTCATAATACCAGCCGGAATCGGGGTATCCATGCTGTCAAAATATAAAGCCGATGCTAGTTGCTTATCTACAGCTAACTTCACCGGATCTCCCGGTTGCGGAGGTAAATATTCTTCTGGTTCAATTCTTGTGACTTGAACGTGAGCAGTATAAGAAATATTGACGGGTAAAGTCCCCTTTTTCGCTACTAATAAAGTATCAGTATCAAACTGCGCTCCTTCATATTGAGTGCGAACATAGTCAACTACGCCATAAAAGTGAACTTTCCTGTTATTATCAGGACGACGAGTTTCCACTTCTATAACATCATCTAGGCGCAATACTTTTTGCGAGTCTACTGCTATCCAAAATTCTAAAGGAGTAGCTTCTTGAGTACCAAGTACATAACCAATAGCTTCAGAAGATGTCATTTATTACCTCCAAAAGATGCCAAAAAGTTTTGTAATCGCCGCTTAATTAATGTTGCGTCACCCATACGTCTACCTAATTCCCGTTCCAAAGCACCAACAGGTGCAAGGTTTTGTGGGGCGCGAGGATCTCTTGATGGATGAGAAGCGTAATAGGGGATTAAATAGCAAGTTTGATTTGCTATTTCTGTTGCTCTGTCTATGCCATTTTTTATAGATAACTCCAGCCGGACAATACCATGTAAATCGTGATAGCCAAGTTGTTTATTAAAATTTTGAAACCCGCCAGATTTTAAATACCATGAATACTGTGATCTATTTTTCAATTTAATTTCGAAAATAGGTGTGCGCTGTCCTGGTAATAATTTCCATAGTAAAGCAGCATATTTTTCAGGTAGGTATTGCCTGTGCATTGTCTTGACATAGCCCAAGGTAAAAACGGGCGATTCATTTCGCAATGATCCATCACGAATTACCAAAGTCTCTGCATTTTTTATGTCTAGTTTGCCTACTAGCTTTTCTTCTGCTTTCAACATGGCTGTTTGGACAATTGCCTCCCGTGCTGCTGGGGTATTGTCAAATTTATCGTTAAATGCTTCGTAAAATAATTTTGATTTGCTTCCCAAAGGACAAGGGATGGGTGTATCAACAGCTTCTTGTTCGCCACCAAATCCTACAACTCGGTGAACATCAATTTCTGGATTAAGATAACTCGCTTTAGGAATAGTTCTATCTATTACCACAGCACCCACGGCAATTGTGCCAAATACACCGTAGATGATTGAGTTACCATCGCCACCAACAAGTGCTGCATCTAGCCGCATCCGCCCGTCGGTAAAGATAAGGCGATTAGGTAGCAATCGCGGCTCTTGAGATTCAAAACTATCCCAATTATCAGTTTCTACTGTAGGGTTAACTTCGCTTTCTGACAGCGCAAGTTCCTCGCTAATTTGAATTGGTGGCTCATAGTCATTACCCCAGGGTTCGAGGCGAAAGTTATGCGATCGCCAGAAGTTACTTACATAATTCTCCTCATGCATTACTTTGTGGGTTGCTTAGAAATAGTGTGTTTGTAACATTACCAGTTATAAACTAATAATACCAATTTACGCCTGATGTGATAAAAAATCCCATTATTCTATCAAAGTTTCTACGCTTACCCAAAGCATCGTCGTTGAATAAGTTACACACGCAATGTATTGGCAGTGTGATCGCTACCTAAATATTTAATGCTGCATCGATCTGGGAATGGGTTGATATATTGAGAAAAAATCCCTTGACGCTGGAATAGCCAGCCGTTTTTGATATGCTCCAGCGCTTCCGACTCATCTCGGAAATGGCGGTAGGCGTGATGCCGCCCTGACTCGTCTAGGTCTATATATAAGGTTATCGGAGCATAGCTGCATTTAGGATCGTAATCGACTTTCAGACCTAATCCGGTGATATATTTAACAAATTATTGAGTCAGCATTAGTTTCTTCTGTTTTTTTTGTTGTCTGATTAATTATTGTAGGACTTACGCACTGTACAAATTCACCATGATGTGCATGAACGAAAATCCGTCGTTTCAGGCTTTTGTCGATTAACTTCCGATCAATAGCGATCACTCAAAAATCATTAAAAAATCACGTTAAAAAGCCTGAAATCCGTACCTCATATTTGGTTGATCCTGTCAATGCGTAAGTCCTATATTGGTAAAATGAAGCAGGGTTTCATAGTGTATAAGTATTTTTAATATATACGGTTGCTTGCATCTGTGTTTTAAGTTACTACCTACTGCACAATACTTAGTGATCGCTCTTCGGAGAAAAACTTTTTGTCTTACTGATTGAATAGAAACCGTATAATTTAGCTGTATAATGTAACAAAAAAAATTGAGACGTATATAAAATGAAAAAAACTATTGCAGGTCTAACAACTTTTATACTGTTGAATACTTTTTTTTTGCAACCGCATACAATTGCAAATACAAATAAATTGAGTTTGCAAGATAAAAGTAAGAAACCTAGTAAAACAAAGTATTTAACTGTACCTTACAATGAGTCTATACGGATAACTCCAGACTTTTTAGGACATGACTTAAAAGCAATTATAGATGTGTTAACAAAAAGAAAAGAATTTTTTAAAAAAGGTGAATTTGAAACTACACAGGAATTTAACGAAAGAATCAATAGGGAACAAATTAAACCAATACTTGGAACGGTAAGTCTTGACAGTAAATTAGCTTTTGTTGCTCAAAAATATAGGAGGTTTTTATTAGACGTTAAAACCTCCTATGATGCTGATTCAAATTTGTTTAGCATAGAGATTCCATCAAGTTATGAAGGTTTTATATCGGAGGCGATAATCAACGGCGGTGATCGATTAATAGGTTACGAAAAGGGTTATAGCTTAGATTCTCAAATTGTTGATCTTGGTACGTATAAAGGTTCAAATGCTTATGGAGCTACAGTAGAGGTAGAAAAAATCGGTTATATAACCTGGGTTTTATTTCCTGGTAGAGTTATTGAAAAGCAGAATATTCAGCTAACAATGAATCGAGACGCAGCGATAAATTTAAAAGATAATATGGGCGTAATGTTTATCTGTAAAATAATAAAGTCAGACCCCATAGACGAACAATCACGGTTAAGTAAACCAACTTTTCAAGACCCAAAAGAAATCCTTTTTCTTGAATATAGGCTAAGAGTTGAAATAATGGAAATAAAGATATTCAATAAAAGGACTGGTAGCGTATATCACACAATAAAATTATGATGAATGTAAGGGGGGTAAAGACAAGATACGCGCAAAATTTATTACGATGTAAACTTTTGTAAAGTAGCCATGTATTTTATGTCTTTCCAACATTCAAACATTGCCTAGTTTGGCTCAAACTAGGCAATGTTATGAGCGCAATTCAGCGGAATAATAATGGTTTTAGCTTTTCTTGATAAGAGTCTTCAACTTTTGTTTTCGGTAATGTTTAAGCTGTTACACAGCTAAATTGTAGAATCCTAATATTCTGAACTCTTGTGGAACAAGCATCTTGCCTGTTCCACTTATACAAATTAAATGCACAACAGCTTAGCAAGATCGGATAAATAAGTGTGAAGCTTTCACCAGACTAAAAGCCTTACTCAGTATACTTTTTTCTTATATAGGGGTTGCTGAATAAACGCAAAACCTAGATAAATCAAGAGTTTAGGGGCATAAAAGAGGAACAAAGTGCAAGGAAAAGGGGTAAAATAGGTAAAAATCCTTAGAACAAATAAGAGAGAATCCCTATCTGCAATACTTTATAGGAATGTCAGCCTATAGTAATCATTCCCCATTTGACCCATCAATGCTAGTTCATTTTCGAGAAAGAATAGATATGAACTTAGTCAACAGATTGAATCAAGAAATAGTCAAAAAAGTGTTAGAAAGTCAAGAAGAGGTAGAAGTAAAAACAAAAAAGTCAGGGGAAGAGGATTCAAAAAATGAGGTGAAGAATCGAGGGAAATTAATATTAGATGCTAGTTGTGCGCCAGAAGACATCAGTTATCCCACAGATACTAAGTAAGTAATGGGAATCAAATTAGCCATTAACTTGAATAGCTCATTAATCATCTTCTTAATTCTTAGTAATTCAGATGTGAAAACCACCTCTTTTTTGTTTTTATTCTTACTCCCTTTTGG
>NZ_BJCE01000119.1:0-16992 GCF_005402885.1 Sphaerospermopsis reniformis | reverse complement strand
GAAGTGGGAAGTGGGAAGTGGGAATTGGGAATTGGGAATTGGGAATTGGGAATTGGGAATTGGGAATTGGGAATTGGGAATTGGGAATTGGGAATGGTTGATATTATTCCCAGTCACCAGTCCCCAGTCACCAGTCACCAGTCACCAGTCACCAGTCACCAGTCACCAGTCACCAGTCACCAGTCACCAGTCCCCAATCACCAGTCACCAATCATGTGCTAAAAATAATTTGTCCATTGAAAAGTGCTACAAGTTTGATTCTCAATGGTCCTGCTGTATAGGTATTCTCAGCAGCTACAGATTTAATTTCTAAAGGTTGTTCAGATTGTTGCAATTGGGAGAAAAAGCGCAAAAAAGTTCCATCTACCTGTACTGCTTCCACAATACCAGCATTGCGGGCGCGAAATTGAGAAGCAGAAATCAGCAAGTCTAAACGTTGCCTTAATTGATATGATGTCATAGTTTTCATATCAGCAGAGGTTGTAGCTAGAACCTCACCTGCGGAGAATACCAGTTGATTTGGCATGGCATCAGCAAAAAATTCTATCTGTTTTTCTCCTCTGACATAATTACCCGCCGAAAAAATTCGCACTACATATTCTCTACCATCTTTAATTTGTTTGATAAGTTGTTCAACTCTCTCTTGGGTAACACGCAATAATTCTGCATTTCCCGGATTTGTTCCTGGTTCACTTAATTGGATGTTGGCATTGCGGTTAGCTTCTTGCAAAATTTGGACTACTACTTCACCAGCAGCAGTAGGTTTATCGACACGAACTACATCAGCAGCCAAAACTTGACCACGAACTAAGGCCAATTTACCCAAACGCAGGTCACGATAAGACTGGTAATATTTTTCTAGCCTTGCTACTTCCTGTTCTAAATATTGTTGCTGATTTTCTAATTCTTTGAGCCGAGCTTCTCTAGTAGCAATTACTTGTTCTCGTTTTTTAATTTCTAAGTTGCGATTTTGAATAAGTTTATCTAAATTAGCGATTTTTTGATCTCGCTGTTTAATCATTTCTTGCCGATTAGCAAGTTCTAAATCCCGTTTTTCGATAGCTGTCTTAGCTTCATCAATGGCTTTTTTAGCTTCAGCATACAGTCGCTGACGTTCTGCCCTCAACTCTTCCACTGCTGTCTGCAATGCTTGACGCTGTTGATAAAGGTTGTCTAGTTCATTTATAGCTTGTCTATACTGAATCACTACTTCACCCAGTCGGCTTTGAGTGCCTTGAAGTTGCGCTTGAGTTTTGGCTTGTTGGCTAATAGTGCGGTTGAGTTGAGCTTGGGTGATCTGTTGTTTGGCATTTGCCGCTTTTAGAGACTGATTAATTTTTTGTAAATCTTGCTGTGCTTGAGCTTGTTCTTTCCTAGCTTGAATTAACTGATTTTCTACCTCAGTTTTTTGGGTTTCCGCAATTTTTAATTGTTCTCGCTTGTTTCTTAGGTCTTTTTGAATATCCTCTAACTCAAACACTCCTTTCCGCAAACCTTCATCAGCAGCAAATAAAATTGCTAAAGTCGATGCCGATATTACACCACCCGTAAAAATCGTTACTAATACGGCTGTATTTTTAGGACGCAAATTAAATAAAGAGAGGCGTGCCTTGCCCACTTTAGTGCCAATGCGATCGCCCACAGTGGCAATCACGCCCCCCAGAATTAAAATTGCTGCTATCAGGATGTACCCGGTGGCCATCTTCAACTACCGCCAGAAATGCTTCCAGATACAGCCTACTACTTTCAACCATTGTCTGTGGGGGAAAGAAGATTGGCAAAAGCAGAATTTAGTCAATTTTTAAATTTCCTCCGATTGCGGGTATTTTTTTCAAAACACAACTTCAATACAACTTGTACCAACTTTCCCCCCAACAGATTTTAAGTAAATTGCTTACTTAATGTGACAGGTTTATGCACAGTAATCTTTTTCTTGTGGATGGAGATCATTTTTTTCTCGCGTAAATCTCCAAGCAATCTGGTGACAGTAACGCGAGTAGAACCAATTGCTTCAGCGATCGCCTGATGGGATAGCTTCAAATCAATGGTAATGCCATCTGCACAGGGTACACCAAAATCCCGACAGAGAATTAACAAAAAACTGATCAACCGAGAACCCATATCTCGGTGAGCAAGGGTTTCAATCATCATCTCTGTTTGCAGAATCCGCGAAGATAGTCCCCGCAGCATTAACATTGATAATTCTGGATTTTCCTTGAGTGCTTGCTCTACTTGTTCAATTGGGGCAGAAAGTAATTCTACCGCCGTAAAGGCAACTGCATGATAGAACCTATCTGACTTATTACCCGTTAGCAATGACAACACACCAAAAACACTATTTTCCCGCAGCAGTGCTACCGTTATTTCTTCTCCTGCTTCATATACCCTGGAAAGTTTCACAGCACCCTTGAGAAGAAAATAAACTCGTTCGGCGGGATCGCCGGGAAAAAAGATCGTTTTGTTGCGTTCAAACGTCTCTACAACTGGCGGAAATGCTCCAGTTGCCATCTGACGAAAAACATTTGCTAGGGCTTTATCTTGTGTCACGATCATCTCCCTTCCCCTACCCAATGCCGGAAAAACAAAAACTGATTACCTAAGAATACACCTGAAAATTCAATAAAGCACCGTCAACCTTTCTGTTTTTTCCTATACTCAAATCTCTCATTTTATCTTTATTTGTTGATCATGATACCCAATTTTTGTTATTTTTAGCCAAGAATTGTTGATCAGTAGTTTCTCAAACTGAACTAAAGAGGTTTTTTTGCAGAAAAATTTGCAATATCTTTATAAGTTCTTAAACAATTACAGCAGGAGTCAGGAGTCATTCGTAGGGGCAACACCCTGTGGTTGCCCTCTTGAGTCAGAAGTAAAATTCTCTTTCTGTCTATATTTCACGTTAGATCCTGTACCTCATTGATCTGCAATCTGCTTTATCATAAATTTCTGGACTGCAATACCCAAACGAATGATATTTTTGAAAATCCCCTACCTAACTAAGTAAAAATAGGGTCAGATTCTAGTATGGTTATCTATACTCCTAATGATTGATCACATTGACTATTTCTATGCTGAATCTGTCCGGTAAAAACGCCTTAGTCACGGGTATTGCCAATAATCGCTCCATTGCCTGGGGTATTGCTCAACAACTACACCAAGCTGGTGCTAACCTGGGCATTACCTATTTGCCAGATGAAAAAGGCAAATTCGAGAAAAAAGTCTCAGAATTAGTCGAACCTCTCCAACCTAGCTTATTCCTTCCCTGTAACGTTGAAAACGAGGAACAAATTCAAGCCACTTTTGAAACTGTCCGTGATCAATGGGGTAAATTAGACATCCTCATTCACTGTCTCGCTTTTGCTAACAAAGAAGATTTAAGCGGAGATTTTAGCAAAACGTCCCGTTCCGGTTTTAATAAAGCTTTGGAAGTTAGCACTTATTCACTGATTCAGTTAAGCGGTGCTGCCAAACCTTTGATGACTGAAGGCGGTAGTATTGTTACTCTCTCCTATTTAGGTGCTGTGCGAGCTATCCCTAACTATAACATCATGGGTGTAGCCAAAGCTGGGTTAGAAGCCAGTGTTCGTTACTTAGCAGCAGAACTAGGTCCCCAAAACATTCGTGTTAACGGTATTTCCGCAGGTCCTATCCGCACTTTGGCATCTTCAGCAGTAGGCGGTATTTTAGATATGATTCATCATGTTGAGGCAATCGCACCCCTGCGTCGCACCGTTACACAATTAGAAGTAGGTAATACCGCTGCTTTTTTATGTAGTGATTTATCCAGCGGCATCACTGGGCAAATCCTGTATGTAGATGCAGGATATGAAATGATGGGAATGTAATAGGTGACTGGTGACTGGTGATTGGTGATTGGTGATTGGGAAAAACAACTAATGACCAATGACTAATAACTAATAACTAATAACTAATAACTAATAACTAATAACTAATGACTAATGACTAATGACTAATGACTAATAACCGCATTGCTACAGTTAAACGTACTACTGGGGAAACAGATGTAATAGTAACCATAAACATTGATGGTACGGGCATCTGTAAGGCTAATACTGGCATTCCTTTTTTAGATCACATGATCCATCAAATCGCCTCTCATGGTTTATTTGATTTGGATATTCAAGCTAAAGGTGACTGGGAAATTGATGATCATCACACTAATGAAGATGTGGGGATTACTTTGGGTCAAGCTTTACATCAAGCACTAGGTAATAAAAAAGGCATTGTCCGCTTTGGTAATTTCCTTGCACCCCTAGATGAAGCTTTGATTCAGGTAGCTTTAGACTTTTCTGGCAGACCTCATCTCAGTTATGGTCTAAATATTCCTACTCAACGAGTGGGAACTTATGACACCCAACTGGTACGGGAATTTTTTGTGGCGTTGGTGAATCATAGTCAAATGACCTTGCATATTCGCCAACTTGATGGTATTAATTCCCATCATATTATTGAAGCAACTTTTAAAGCCTTTGCCAGAGCGATGCGGATGGCAGTAGAAATTGATCCTCGTCGTGCTGAGACTATTCCCAGTTCAAAAGGTGTGCTATAAGTTACTGATGGTAGTGTAAGAAAGCTATTCTCTAGGCGATAATTGACACAACAATATAGTTTGTTTATTATCGTGCTAATTTCTAACTTGTAATCAATCGCACCCAGTCGGTAATTGGTAATTGAAACACGATGAATTCTGTTGCAGACACATCCGCTCCTCAACTGAATCCTGTAGATCAGCCTCCAGTAGTTCTGACTTCTGAGTTGCGAAAAGTTTATCGCACGGGTTTTTGGCTGAATCAAAAAGTCGTATCTTTGAAAAGTTGTTCTTTACAAGTTTACCCAGGGGAAACCTTTGGATTATTGGGCCCTAATGGTGCGGGTAAAACCACTCTGTTAAAACTTTTATTGGGAATTATCCGCCCTTCTGCTGGCAGGGGATTATTATTAGGTAAGCCACTTGGCGATCGCTCGGTGAAACAGCGTATTGGTTACTTACCAGAAAATCCCTATTTATACGACTATCTCACCGGCTGGGAATTTTTGGAATTAGCTGCTGGTTTATTCCAAATACCTCAAAAGGTGCAACGTCAACGCATTCCCGAACTGTTAAAATTAGTCGGTTTGTCACAAACTGATGCTCGTAAAAAGCTAATGCGACGTTATTCTAAAGGAATGCTTCAGCGAGTTGGTATGGCTCAGGCATTAATTAATGATCCAGAATTGGTATTTTTAGATGAGCCTATGTCTGGACTTGATCCCTTGGGACGTTACCAAATGCGAGAAATTATTCTCTCACTCAAAAAAGCTGGAAAGACAATATTTTTCAACAGTCATGTTTTGAGTGAAGTAGAACAAATTTGCGATCGCATTGCTATCCTGGCTAAAGGAGAATTAATTTGTGCTGGTTCTCTCAATGAACTTTTAGGTACAGAGAATACATATCATGTTAAAGGTCAAGGAGGCGATACAGAAGTTCTGAATAAAAGAATACTTGATTTGCAATTTGAACCTGATGGTACTTGGCACGGTATTTTACAAGCAGATTACTATGATTTTCTAGCCAGTCTCCGATTAATGGGTGGTAAAATTATGACTATGAACTTAACTCGTCAATCTTTAGAAGAGTTCTTTATCCAACAGATCCAAAAACAAAATCAGTAATAATTCAGGATTCAGTACAGACGTTCCTACGGAACGTCTGTACGAGATTCAGGAACTTTTTCTGTTTCCTAAATGCTTATCCCTACATTGTGTAAACACTTGCTTTTATAACTGAAAAGTAACTTAAATCATGTAGGGCTAATTACTGGTAATAACTTGTAATAAAATTTCTTCTATTCCCTAAACCCTATAAAATATGATTCTTCACTATTGACGAATTTGAAAAAACTTGCTGTAATCGTTAACAATTAGATGATCTGTCCGATTTTTAATTTAAATTAAGTTAAATAAAAATTCAGAATACAGGATTCAGATTATATCCTGAAAACCATAGTTAATTAGGAAAATAAGGATGATAGGGAACTTGAATAATTAACTATAGTCAACGTTAAAAATGTTTAGAAATTTACAGATGGTAGTCTCAAATTCTCCAGTAAATATGCTTAATATACATTTGTGGAAATTTTTAACCCATTCAACTACAGCTGTAGTTTTGTTAACGAGTGTCAATCTTGCTTTACCATCCGTTAGCCTAGCGCAACAAAGAACAGCATCACAAACCTCCAACATATCTACAGACTACTTATTAGGTGGAGGCGATCGCATTCGTGTCAACATATTTGAAGTACCTGAATATACGGGTGAATATCAAGTACCCCCTGGTGGTTCAATTAACCTACCTCTAATTGGTAGTATATCCGTTCTCGGATTAACAACGGAACAGGCAGCAGACGAAATATCTAGAAGATATGCTCGCTTTCTCAAACGTCCGCTAATTTCAGTTAATTTATTATCACCTCGTCCCATTAACATTTTTGTAGCTGGAGAGGTAACACGACCAGGCGCTTACACTCTCAGTTTACAGGGCAGCGGCGGCGATAATCCCGGTTTACAATATCCCACAATATTAGCAGCACTTAGCACAGCCCAAGGGGTAACATTAGCAGCAGATGTGACTAAAGTACAATTACGCCGTAAGGTCGGACGTTCTGGTGAACAGGTTATTGCTCTCAACCTCAAAGAAATCACCCAAACAGGCAGAATACCCCAAGATATCACCTTACGGGATGGAGACACCATAGTTGTACCCACCGCCACAGATTTCAACGTTGCTGAAGCTCGGAATTTATTTGCAGCCAATTATGCGGCTAGTCAAACTGCACCCCGCACAGTAGCTATTACAGGTCAAGTGTACCGTCCCGGTTCTTATTTAGTAACACCAGGTGGTGGTGGTGGAAATGATGGTGGAGCGCCAGGAACAGGCTTACCAACTGTCATGCGAGCAATTCAACTAGCTGGAGGAATTACATCACAAGCGGATGTGCGGAGTATTAAAATCCGCCGTCCTACTAGAGTTGGCTCAGAACAAACATTAAATCTCAATCTCTGGGAATTATTGCAAACTGGGGATCTAAATCAAGATGTGGTGTTGCAAGATGGAGATACAATTGTTGTTCCCACAGCCACTGAGATTAACCCAGCGGAAGCAATACAATTAGCTACTACTACTCTATCACCGGCAACTATTCAAGTAGGGGTAATCGGAGAAGTGAAAAAACCTGGATTAACAAATTTACAGCCGAATAGCTCTTTAAATCAGGCTTTACTGGCTGCTGGTGGCTTTAATGATGCTAGGGCTAGTAGTGGTGCTGTAGATTTGATTCGTCTCAATCCCAATGGTACTGTTACTAAACGGGTAGTAAAAATAGATTTCTCCAAAGGCATTAACGAAGAAACCAATCCCATACTTCGCAATAATGATGTTGTGGTAGTCAACCGTTCTGGTGTTGCCAAGGCTGGTGATACACTAGGTACTGTAGCTGGTCCTTTTGGTATTATCGTGAATTTTCTCAGGTTTTTTGGACTCTAAAATACTGTTTACATTAAAGTCATAAAACCCAATACTTTCTTGTGAAGAGCAGGGGGAAAGGGTTAACAGGAGTTAGTAAAACAGTAACTAGCTGTTAGCCCTGAATCAAACCTGCAAATTTTCATCTAAAATTGGTAAGATAGCCCTAGAGAAAGAACAGGGTAAATATTCAACCAGTCCAAATCGTCTCCCAATTATTTCCTTTCTGCCTGCTATATAAAACCTAGACAAAACTAGACTTTACTTTCTACTTCAACGGGAGCATGGGAGCAGTTATCCCTCAGTAGACTTTCACGCCTTAGCCAGACGCGATTGTGTTCCAATTAAGTTTCTGAAAAAGACTACCACCATCATTATTATTGTCTTGAAACACCAGCCCTCCAGTCAAACGAAAACCGGACTTTTGCCAAGGATGGTAGTCAACTAAAGTAGAAACATTGAATAAGTTAAGTTTAGCATCATAACTAATACCAGATTCTTCAATATCTGCGCTGATACCTAAACCAGTAATTCCAAGTTTAGCATTGATATTGTGTATAATTTTCAAACAGACGAAAAAAAAGCTCTCGCTTGACAGCAAGAGCAGGAAAATTAATTGATTGTCAGTGATGAAAGAAAACTAGAAAAACCTAGTCAAGATCCTTCATGTAGTAAGCTGGTTCGTTCTCACGGTCAATACCTCTCTCAAAACCACCAGCAGCAGCACGAGCGCGTCCTGCGTGCCACAAGTGACCGATAAGGAAGAAGAAACCTAAGACAAAGTGAGAAGTAGCCAACCATGCACGAGGAGATACATAGTTGAAGGAGTTGATTTCAGTAGCCACACCACCTACAGAGTTCAAAGAACCCAGAGGAGCGTGTGTCATGTATTCAGCAGCACGACGAGCTTGCCAAGGCTGAATATCATTCTTGATTTTTTCTAAGTCAAGACCGTTAGGACCACGGAGAGGCTCTAACCAAGGACCACGGAAATCCCAGAAACGCATGGTTTCACCACCGAAGATGATTTCACCGGTAGGAGAACGCATCAAGTATTTACCAAGACCGGTAGGACCTTGAGCAGAACCAACGTTAGCACCTAAGCGTTGGTCACGAATCAAGAAGGTTAAAGCTTGTGCTTGAGAAGCTTCAGGACCAGTAGGACCAAAGAATTCGCTGGGGTAAACGGTGTTGTTATACCAAACCATGACGGAAGCGATAAAGCCCATCATGGACAAAGCACCTAAGCTGTAGGATAGGTAAGCTTCACCAGACCAGATAAAAGCACGACGCGCCCAAGCAAAAGGCTTGGTGAAGATGTGCCAAATACCACCGGAAATACAAATTAAAGCAATCCAGATGTGACCGCCGATAACATCTTCCATGTTATCAACGCTGATAATCCAGCCTTCGCCACCAAAGGGAGCTTTAATGAGATAACCAAAGATGATAGCAGGGTTGAGGGTGGGGTTAGTGATTACACGCACGTCACCACCACCGGGAGCCCAGGTGTCATAGACACCACCGAAGAACATAGCCTTCAGTACCAACAGCAACGCACCGCATCCTAAGATGATCAGGTGGAAGCCGATGATGTTGGTCATCTTGTTCTTGTCTTTCCAGTCATAACCAAAGAAAGAAGAATATTCTTCTAAGGTTTCAGGACCACGTACAGCGTGGTAGATACCGCCAAAACCGAGAACAGCGGAAGAAATTAGGTGCAGTACACCTACAACAAAGTAGGGGAAAGTGTCGATAACTTCACCACCAGCACCAACGCCCCAACCTAATGTGGCAACGTGGGGGAGAAGAATTAAGCCCTGTTCATACATGGGCTTTTCTGGGATAAAGTGAGCAACTTCAAATAATGTCATTGCTCCAGCCCAGAATACAATCAAACCAGCGTGAGCAACGTGAGCGCCCAGCAGTTTACCAGATAGGTTGATTAAACGAGCGTTACCAGACCACCAAGCAAAACCGCTTGATTCTTGGTCACGGCCACCGGCTATAACTGATCTATTAGAGAGCGTTACCACGTGGTAGTACCTCCTCTGGGAATACGAACTGTTCGTGGGGTTGATCTTGAGGAGCCATCCAAGCGCGGATACCCTCGTTCAACAAAATGTTTTTGGTATAGAAGGTTTCAAATTCTGGGTCTTCTGCTGCCCGTAATTCTTGGGAAACGAAGTCATAAGCCCGCAGGTTTAATGCTAAACCAACGATACCTACTGAACTCATCCACAACCCGGTTACGGGTACAAACAACATGAAGAAGTGTAACCAGCGTTTGTTGGAGAAAGCAATACCGAAAATCTGTGACCAGAAACGGTTTGCTGTCACCATTGAATAGGTTTCTTCTGCTTGGGTAGGATTGAATGCGGGGAATGTATTGGAACCTTCACCGTCTTCAAATAAGGTGTTTTCTACTGTAGCACCGTGGATAGCACACAGTAACGCACCACCTAAGATCCCTGCTACTCCCATCATGTGGAAGGGGTTTAGTGTCCAGTTATGGAAACCTTGCAGGAACAACAAGAAACGGAAGATTGCTGCTACTCCAAAGCTGGGTGCAAAGAACCAGCTAGATTGTCCCAAGGGGTACATCAAGAATACACTGACGAATACCGCAATAGGACCGGAAAATGCTAGGGCGTTGTAAGGACGAATGCCTACAAGTCTAGCAATTTCAAATTGGCGTAACATGAAGCCAATCAAACCGAATGCTCCGTGTAGTGCTACGAATGGCCATAAACCACCGAGTTGACACCAACGGGTAAAGTCACCTTGTGCTTCTGGTCCCCACAGGAACAACAGGGAATGTCCCATGCTGTCTGCGGGTGTGGATACTGCTACTGTGAGGAAGTTTGCACCTTCTAAGTAGGAGGATGCTAATCCGTGGGTATACCAGGAGGTGACGAAGGTTGTACCGGTTAACCAACCGCCTAATGCGAGGAAGGCACAGGGGAATAATAAAACACCTGACCAACCTACGAATACGAAGCGATCGCGCTTTAACCAGTCGTCTAGTACGTCAAACCACCCTCTTGACGGGGCGCGTCCAACTGCGATGGTCATGAGAACTAAAATCCTCTTTTTTACTAAAATTGCGACGTTTTTAAGGCAGGATGCTTTTGGAGGTTTTTTCCTTAGCCACTGCCAGGAGGAATTTAACGTTTTTTTGACACTCTTAGCTACTGATTAGCAGTTAAGACTCTGAGAATTTACCGCTTGATTAATTGGGCATTTCTCATAATTATGCCACTATCTGTTACCATCACCAAGTCATTTGGTTGGCGGTAACTTAATGATTCTTAACTTATCACATTCTTCATGGTTTGCGCTGGAGATACGCAAGTTAATTTGGTATTGGGTTTTGAATCACAAAAATATAGTCAAAATAGTCAAATATTATAAGAAAATGGGCTGAAAACCCTTGAGTTTGAGTTTTGGAGCGTGGCGGAAAAACTTAACCGTCCTTCCTTATTTTAACAAAATGACACAACTTTTCTCATAAAACTTATAAATTTTCATATACATTATCTGAATAACATAAATTTAGCATGATAATAAGCAGCTAGATAGAATGGAAATGATTCAGGAGTTTGATCAGGACAATGGTAAAATCCTTTAAAATCTCCACTAGAAGACTCACAATAAAATCGTCGAAAGGTACGGAAGCCACTTGGCTATCTTACAGTGGAGGAAGTTCCAACGGCGAATAAATTCGCCGTGATGGTATAATCAAGGGGGGAGTAAGAATAACCATCTACACGAAGAAGTATTTTGATCAGGAGAAACCCCTGATTTATCTCGTCTCGGCTTTGACCGTAGCCTGGGTAAACAAGCAAAGGCAAGATACAGAGTGTATACCGCCAAAATTCGATGGACTCAGAAAGCCAAAAAAAATATAAAAGTAAGCGCAATTGCAACACTTATCCGTAAGTAGTTGTTTTGAGCGTGTAGGGGAATAATTGACTATTCCTTTTAAGCAGGTCTTAGTCTTAGAGAATCTGCGTGTCTTCAGACCGCAGAGTGTCAATATCAAACCACACAGTAAAAGTCCTGCTACTACAAGCTGATAGCGTTAATTTCTATAAAAAGATTTAAGCTGATGCTGGAGAAAATATATCTTTAAGGTTTGGGTGAATGAAGTTAAAATCTAGATCCATACCTGTCTCATTACCCAGGTTAGCCAGTCCCCAGTTCACAGAGAATATATAACGGTCTAAGGTAGCTAAAATGACGGCATCAACAAGGATTAATAAAAGCGATCGCCTCCTGCATCAAAATGTTCTCGGTTCTCGTCGGTTAAGTAACTACTGGTGGGCAACTATTGTTAGTTTAGGAGCATCCGGCTTTTTATTGGCTGGCATTTCCAGCTATCTCAAAGTCAATTTACTCATTGTCACCGATCCCACTCAACTGGTATTTGTCCCTCAAGGATTGGTGATGGGATTATATGGCATAGCTGGTGTACTGTTGGCCTTGTACCTGTGGCTAGTTATTTTATGGGATGTAGGCGGCGGTTACAACGAATTTAACCAGGAAACTGGCAAGTTCAAAATCTTTCGTTGGGGGTTTCCTGGGAAAAACCGCCAAATTGAGATTGAAAGCCGCATCCAAGATATACAATCTGTACGTATATCTATTAAAGAAGGTCTAAATCCTCAACGCGCACTTTATCTGAAAGTCAAGGGAAGAAGGGATATTCCCCTGACACGGGTAGGTCAACCTTTATCTTTGGCTGAGTTAGAAACTCAAGGCGCTCAGTTAGCTCGCTTTTTGGGTGTACCCTTAGAAGGACTCTAGATTTTGGATTTTGGATTTTGGATTTTGGATCAGGAGTCAGGTGACAGGTGACAGTAAGAAAGAAATAGGGATTAGTCAGAAGTTCTTTAATTTTGACTTTTGACTTAATTTTTCTCCCCAGTCCCCAATCCCCAGTCCCCAGTCCCCAATCACCAGTCTAAAATCCAAAATTGCTAAGATACTTTGGTTGAGTAAGTAACTTTCAATGCGGTTAAAATTTTCACAATTTTTAGTCCTTCTGTTGATGATTGGTGGTTTGATGTTGACTGGATGTTCGGCTGATCAAGTCGCTTCTAGTACATCTCCCAATTCCACAGCTACCTCCAAGTCAACTGAAGAGGCAAAAACACCATCAAACAAAAATAATCAGAGTGTTCCCGGAATAAATAATTTACCACGTCTCGAAGGTAAGGCTACTGTAGTGATGACAGTTAAAGGATCACCAATTACCATTGAAGTCGATGGTGATAATGCTCCCATTACTGCGGGAAACTTTGTTGATTTAGTCGAAAAAGGCGTTTACGACGGTTTGGTATTCCATCGGGTTGTGCGTGAACCTCAGCCATTTGTGGTTCAAGGTGGTGATCCTCAAAGTAAAGATTCCAATACTTCCCCGCAACTGTGGGGAACTGGTGGTTATATAGATCCAAAACTGAAAACTGAACGCCGTATACCCTTAGAAATTAAGCCTGAAGGTGCAGAGCAACCAGTTTACGGTCAAACAATAACTCAAAAGCCTGTTTTGATTCACAAACTTGGTGCTGTAGCAATGGCAAGATCCCAAATGCCTGATTCTGCTTCTTCTCAGTTTTATTTTGCTCTAGCGGATCTGGGCTTTTTAGATGGTAACTACGCGGTTTTTGGTTATGTAACCGATGGTTTTGATGTAGTTAATAAAATTCAGGAAGGCGATAAAATTGATTCTGCTAAAGTAGTTAAAGGTGCTGAAAACTTGAAAGTTCCTCAGTAGTTATCAATTGATAATTGACAATTGACAATTGATAATTGATAATTGTTTTATTCCAGGTTTAAAACCTCCCCTTTAAAGGGAGAAAAAGCCAAAATTCGGCTTTTGAAATCCTCTGATTTTAAGGGAGAGGTAATTGTCAATTGTTAATTGTTAATTGTCCATTATTGAATAGAGGGAATAGGGAATAAATCAAGTCAAAAGTCAAAATTAATAACTTCTGACTCCTTGAAATCCTGACTCCTGACTCCTGACTCCTGACTCCTAATCTAAAATCTAAAATCTAAAATCTAAAATCTAAAATCTAAAATCTAAAATTGGTTAGGGTTGTTGTTACTGGTATTGGTTTAGTTTCTGCTTTGGGTAACAGCTTGAAAGATAGCTGGCAAAATTTACTATGCTTAAAAACGGGAATTAAATTACATCAACCATTTCCAGAACTGGGGAAAATTCCTCTAGGTTTAATTAATCAACAACCTTCTGATTTGAGTACCCTCACTCAGATGGTTGTTTATTCTGCTTTACAAAATGCTGAATTAGTAGCGTCTTTGCCTGATTGTGCTGTGGTCATTGGTTCTAGTCGTAGCTATCAAGCGTCTTGGGAGAAGTTTGCACAGCAAATGTATGGTCAAGATACCAACGCAGAATTATTAAATCTGGAAAATTGGTTGGATACTTTACCACTGATGAATGCGATCGCTGTAGCCAGACAAATCGGGTCTTGTGGTCCAGTTTTAGCACCAATGGCGGCCTGCGCTACGGGAATTTGGGCAATTTCCCAAGCTGCTATGTTAATTCAAAGCGGTCAATGTCAACGGGCGATCGCTGGTGCAGTGGAAGCACCTATTACACCCCTTACCATCTGTGGATTTCAGCAAATGGGGGCTTTAGCAAAAACAGGCGCTTATCCTTTTGATTTACACCGGGAAGGTTTAGTATTAGGTGAAGGTGGTGCTGTGTTTGTGCTGGAATCTGCGGAGTCGGCAAAACAACGCCAAATCAACCCAGAAAATATTTATGGGGAAATTCTGGGTTTTGGCTTGACAGCAGATGCGTTTCATGGTATTCAGCCGGAATCAGAAGGAAAGAGTGCGATCGCTGCTATCAAGCAATGTTTAGAACGCAGTAATTTAACACCCGCAGATATAGACTACATTCATGCTCATGGTACAGCTACGATTCTCAACGACCGAATAGAGAGCAAAATTATACAGTCTTTATTTCCGCCAAAAGTAGCTATTAGTTCTACCAAAGGCTCTACAGGTCATACACTAGGAGCATCGGGGGCTTTAGGTGTAGCATTTTCGCTTTTGAGTTTAAAGCATAAAATATTACCTCCTGCTGTGGGATTGCAACAGCCAGAATTTGATTTAAATTTTGTGACAACAGTAAGAAATACAGAAATACAAAAACTGCTCTGCTTGAGTTTTGGTTTTGGTGGACAAAATGCAGCGATCGCTCTAGGCGGTAGCAATTCAATATATTGAATTGATATAAGTAATCAGAATTCTGAAATCCTGACTCCTGACTCCTGCTATATTATTGATTTTTTGCTAATCTCTGCTTTTTACGACGTTTTTCTGTGGTAGCTACCGCATGATCCACCGGATAACCCACTACAGGAATAACCTGATATCTGCGGTCTTCCTCCAGGTTTCTCAGTTCTGTATAATCAACCCAGTGAATACAGTCTACAGGACAGGTATCTATAGCTTCTTGTATTACCTCTTCTGAGTCGCCATCTTGGCGAATTACACGCGATCGCCCATAATCAGGTTCAATATAAAATGTATTCCTAGCAACATGGGCGCAGTGTTTACAACCTATACAGGTAATTTCATCGACATAAACTCCTTTCTGTCGCAGCAAACCGCCCAGTTCCGGCTCTAAACCAGAACGTTCTGGTTCATCTCGCAAAAAACCGCCTAATTCTGGCTCTAAACCGGAAGGATTATTGTCTAGATTATTATCTAAATCTTCTGGGAACGGTTGCAATTGAGACATTACGCACTCCAGCGTTGTACCACTAAACGAATAGAACCATCTGCATTTTTCTGTTCTTCAGCAACTTGGAAACCAACTTTGGCAGTTTCTTTCATCACTGTTTGGTAAGCATAACGTTGGGTGACTTGGCGCAAAAATCCATCTACAGATAAATTTTGCTGCCAATATTGTAAGTCAGCTACCAATTCGTATTCCTGACCATTCCATCTAAAACCGATGTCATAACCATTTTCCTGTTCAATGGTAACTTCGGCTGGATGAGTTTGACCACGATAACCACGCACTTCACGAGGGCCTGGTTTCCAGTCTACTCCTAAGTCGGAAAGTGCATCTTGTAAGGATTCGAGGTTGCGGATTTGAGTTTTAATTTGGCTAAAGTGTGACATGGCGGTTTGTAATCAATGAAAGTAGACGAGTTGGAAAACTTACCATTCGCTAAAAGCAGTTTGGGTATTGACTACACTTGATTCCTGTGTAGCTTTGTTGGCGAAAAATTCTGAGGTGGGTTGCTGATTTACCACTTTTCCCAGTTGGGCTTCTATGGCTGCTGTTACCTCCGCACAAGAAGATCCCACTATACCAGTGACTTTCTCTTGTACTCGACCGTCGGGATAAATTATAAATTCTAGTGTTTCCATTCTCTGAATGCCAATCTCAATAGTACCCTTGGACTTAACTGCTTTAGCGGAGTTAGTTTTCTATTGCTGAAAGAACACAGAAACAAAAGTTGCCATTTGTTCATAATGTTCCATCTTTAAAAATATATATCTCAAAATCTTAACGAAAGTTATTATTTGGGTTAGCAGTTACATCCATCAACCTATAGTTTCTCGTAACCTGATCAATTAGTCAAGCTGACTGCTTTTTGATCACTTTCCAGTTAAAAAGCCTGAAAAATTCGGCTTTTATCAGAGAAATCGTCATGCTGTAATTATGAAAAAATACTAAAGCTTATTGAAAATTTTTATCATTATCATTGAATTTAGAAAATATGGGGGAAATGTGGGGCGATCGCTTGCTTCTTTAGTTGTATTCCAAATATTGTGTATTTTATAATACGTTTAATGCCACATCAGTATCACAGAATTTGATTGGAATGCCACTGCTGTTAAGTATCACACCATCTAATTTCAACACATCCTCATCTACAGAAATGACAACTTCTGCATCAAATTGAATTGCGCTGGCAACATGAAGTGCATCAGCCGCACGTATTCCCCTAATATAAAGTTCCATATTGTTTAACTGTGCTTCCACAATTCCAGCCGTTAAGTCTAGTACACTAATTCCAAAAAACCTGACCGCAGTTACTGTTTGGGGTACAATAGAACGGGCTGCAAGAACTCTTAATGTACTAGCATTACTCATACCCTTAGCAACTGATGTCAGTTGTTTAAATAATGCTTCTTCTACTTCATAATAGGTAAGACTGGATGTAGCACCTGTATGTTTTGCAGAAACTAACTTTAAAACATCCTCTGCATCTTCAAATAATTTTTTTGGATCACGGCCACGACGTTGTGTAGTTCTGAGAGTTGATCCAGCGATCGCTTGTGGACTGAGCTTGTCCTAAGTTGACAATTTAATAGACAAACCTGTACACTCATAGACAAACCTATGAGTGACTTTATGTTTAAACCTCATGAATTTGCTAAAAAAATCGGAGTTTCAGTCAAGACCTTGCAAA
>NZ_BJCE01000118.1:0-17059 GCF_005402885.1 Sphaerospermopsis reniformis | reverse complement strand
ACAATTCCCAAGGCAATAAAGTTTGCCAGAATGGCAGAACGTCCATAGCTCATCCAAGGTAGGGTAATACCGGCAACAGGAACTAAACCAATGGTCATACCTACATTAATAATTAACTGAAACACAATCATTAACAAAACACCAATAGCTAACAAAGAACCAAAATTATCTTTGGCGGTTTGAGCTACGTGTAATAGTCGGTAACAAATTAAGCAGAAAGCGAAAAGTAAAATTAAACAACCCACGAAACCAAATTCTTCACCCACAGCAGAGAAAATAAAGTCAGTATGCTGTTCAGGGACAAAATTTAGTTGTGTCATTGGGCCTTTGAACAAACCCCATCCCCAGATTTCCCCAGAACCAATGGCTATTCGAGATTGAATTAGGTGATAACCAGCACCAAGGGGGTCAAGTTCAGGATTAATAAATACAGTCAGTCTATCTTTTTGATACTCTTTTAATAGATGATTCCAGGCAAAAACACCTAGTCCACCACCGAGCATATTGAGACATAATGTACCAATACCACTAAGTCCAAATTTACGCCAAGGTAAAGTTTGCCAACCCACAATTCCCATAGCTCCTGCCCAGGCTAAACCCAAAGGAGTAAGAGAAATATTTTCAAAGAGAACTATTGAGTTGGACAAAGGCCAAGGTATGCTGAATAAAATTGCTGAGAATACAGGCGAAACCAGCAAAATTAACCAACCAGGATTAGCATTTGCCCAATAGAGCATTCCTAAAACTATTGACCCAAAAACCAGTGATGTATCCAAATCTGGCTGTACAAATACTAATCCCCAAGGAACAGCAGCGATCGCCAGGGAACGCAAAACACTATCAAATGTAGGATCTGTACGTTTATGTAGCAAAGCAGCCAAGCTAATAATTAGACCAACTTTAGCAAATTCTGATGGTTGCACATGAAACCCACCAATACTAATCCATCGCTGTGCGCCTTTGGCACTTGTACCAACCACCATCACCAAAATCAGACTAAAGTTAGTCAGAGCATAAGTGATCCAATGCCACTGCATTAAGTTTTCGTAGCGACAACGAGCCAAAAACAGAGCAATGATTGATCCAATACCAGTCATCAGCCAATGCCACCACCAGTCAGTTACTGGCTTATTCAGTTCTGTACTGAGGATCATAAGTCCACCAAACATACTGACAGCAACAGCTAGGCAAAATAATAGCCAATCTACCTGCTGCCAAGGCTTAATCCAATATTGCCAGCGGACTTTAGGGAGCGAACGTTTTAACAACATTGTGCGAAGAGCGACTTGAGTTTTAAATGGGGACTGGGGACTGGGGACTGGGGACTGGGGACTGGGGACTGGGAAGAAAAAACTCTATCCTGCCTCCTGCCTCCTGCCTCCTGCCTCCTGCCTTCTTGCTTATGTCAGAGCAGCAACTGATACTTTACCTGCGATAGCTAGAGCGATCGCTTTTAAAGCTTTAGCAGAAGCTGAATCTGGATCAGAAACCACTATGGGTATACCACTATCTCCACCAACTCTGGTAGAAATTTCCAAAGGAACACAGCCCAAAAGTGGTACATCTAATTCGGCAGCAGTTTTTGAACCTCCACCAGAACCAAAAATGTCATATTGTTTATCTGGTTGATCGGGAGGAATAAAATAACTCATATTCTCCACAATCCCTAATACTGGTACATTCATTTGCTGGAACATCCGCAAACCCTTGCGAGAATCCAGTAATGCGACATTTTGAGGTGTAGTCACAATTACTGCTCCTGCCATTGGTACTGCTTGGGTTAAAGTTAACTGAGCATCTCCAGTTCCCGGAGGCATATCGACAATTAAATAATCAATTTCTCCCCATTGCACCTGATACAAAAATTGACGAATTACGCCATTGAGCATTGGACCACGCCAAATAACTGGTTGATCGCGGTCAATCAAAAAGCCCATTGATACTAATTTGACTCCATGATTAAATGCAGGTTCGAGAATTTCCCCAGTTTCTGTGGAGCGCACAGTAATTTCTGCATCAGCTAAACCCAACATGGTGGGATCATTGGGTCCGTAAATATCAGCATCTAGCAAACCAACTTTCGCCCCTGTTTGTGCCAAAGCAACTGCCACATTTACGGCAACTGTGCTTTTACCAACACCACCTTTACCGCTAGAAACCGCAATAATATTTTTCACCCCAGCCACACCAGTGCGATCCGGTAGGCTTTTTTGTTGGGGTGTTTCTGCTGTTACTTCTACGCTGATATCTGTTACACCAGGCAGTTTTTGCACAGCTTTTTTACAATCTTCGACAATAAATTCTCGCAAAGGACAGGCGGGAGTAGTCAACACCAAAGTAAAGCTAACCTTGCCACCGTCAATTTTGACGTTGCGAATCATATTCAGTTCTACCAGACTTTTGCGAAGTTCTGGATCTTCCACTGGTCGCAACACTTCTAGGACTGACTGGGAATTGAGGACATCATACATAGCGTTTGTACCGTTGCCGCCTTAATAAAGCTTAAAAAATTTTCATGTTCTCCTACTTGAATCTTAACTTTCTTGGGGCATTAGTGATTGGTGACTGGTGATTGGTGATTGGTGATTGAAAATATAAATAATTTCTCCCTGCTCCCTGCTCCCCTGCTTCTTCCCCAGTCCCCAGTCACTTAAAAATCAAAACAACTGTCATCGAGAGATTTTTTCTTGCCGGAAACTGCTTGCAGTGCTGCTTTTTCTACAGATTCTACTAAAGACCGTGCTACTCGATCTACATAGGGACGGGACAAAGACCAAATTAGAGGTGATAACCAGCCACGTAGTGTTACAGAATAAGACAAATAACTGCCACAAACCGTTGACTCTACTTGGTATGTGATCCGTTCCTCAATCCCAGGAATTGCCAAAACGCGGATACTTAACATCTGTTTAGGATTTACCCGTTCTACAAAAATCTGGATGGGAACTGGCCAAAAGCGTGTTACCGCTAGGAAAATTAATCCGGGTTTGGGTACTAATCCTAATGGTACGTTAGTGCTTTTGAGGAGTGGATGCCAGGAAACATCTGTTAAGTCAGCCACCTTTAACCAAAGTTCATCTACAGAAGCAGAACTGATCTCTCGATAAGTCCGCACCAGAGAAGCACAAAATCGACGACGTTTGCGGTGGATGAATTTGGATAACCAACCTTGCACTGTCCTAATCCTCCTGGCTACAATCTGTCTGGTGACTCTGGCATCTGGGAAAATTTGAGTCAAGCTATCTACTCACTACAGATACCATACAGAAAATCGACTGCTTTGTGGACTAATTCTCTAGGTTCTGGTGTTCATAACAGAAATATCTCCATAATTATTGCAAAGAAACTTAATGAATCTACAAGCCTATACGCATTTGATGGAAAATAGCTTTAGTCAATCAATTTTGGATTTTAGATTTGCGTTAGCGAAGCGTACGCAGCGCAGCGAGTATTTTAGATTGACTGCGCCGACAAAGGGACGCAGTTTGGGGATTTGAGATTGAGGGCGGGGCTGGAAGTAAAAAATCATCCAAAATCCAAAATCCAAAATCCAAAATCTAAAATCTAAAATTGGCATGGTCAAGATAATCTATTGGTTTTGACCACTCATCAGAAAAAGCAGTTTTGGCAAATTGCGCCAGGTTTTTGGCTCTAATTGTCAAGAAATTTTTAAAATGGAAATTTGTAGCTTGCACAAAAATTGTAATTTTAGGTTCGGGAATCTATGTTGACCAACTCGCAAACCCCCACTATCACAACAGAATCATCCAAATTTCTCCCAGCACCTGACGCTCAGTCCAGAGTTAGTCAGTTTATGAAACAGTTGCAAGACGAAATCACCAACGAGTTAGAAGCACTGGATGGTGTTGGTAAGTTTATGGAAGACAGTTGGGAGCGTCCAGAAGGGGGTGGTGGGCGATCGCGTGTCTTGCGTGATGGCGCTATTTTTGAACAAGCTGGTGTAAATTTTTCTGAAGTTTGGGGTTCCCATCTCCCCCCGTCAATTTTAGCCCAGCGCCCAGAAGCAACAGGACACGGATTCTATGCTACTGGTACTTCTTTGGTGTTACACCCTCGTAATCCTTATGTACCTACAGTCCATTTAAATTACCGTTATTTTGAAGCAGGTCCAGTTTGGTGGTTTGGTGGTGGTGCGGATTTAACACCTTATTACCCCTTTGCTGACGATGCGGCTCATTTCCATCAAACTTTGAAACAAGCTTGCGATCAACATCACCCAGAATATTACCCTGTGTTTAAACGCTGGTGTGACGAATATTTCTATCTCAAACATCGGGGGGAAACTAGAGGTGTTGGCGGTCTGTTTTTAGATTACCAAGATGGTCAAGGTGCTATTTATCGCGGACCGGATCCCAAAGGAGAAGCCGCAAATTATAGTAATCAGGTGGGAGCATTACCTCCACGCACTTGGGAACAGTTATTTTCTTTGGTGCAAGATTGTGGTAGAGCTTTTTTACCAGCTTACGTGCCAATTGTCAAGAAAAGAAATGGCATGGAATATGGCGATCGCCAACGGAATTTCCAGCTATACCGTCGAGGAAGATATGTAGAATTTAACTTGGTTTATGACCGAGGCACAATTTTCGGTCTGCAAACCAATGGACGCACAGAATCAATTCTCATGTCTCTACCACCTCTAGTTCGTTGGGAATATGGCTACCAACCAGAACCCAATTCTCCCGAAGCTGAACTTTATGAAACTTTTCTGAAACCACAAGATTGGATAAACTGGAAACTAAATCAACAGTAACAAGTGTTGGTAACACAGTAAAATTCCACACATTTATCTAGATCCAGGAGACAGGACTGGGGCTGGTCGATGAAGAATCAAGGGTTTGGGCTGGTTTGAGGAAATAGGATGAAAGAAGATATTTGTGATCTGGTTTTAGTAAAGGATATTTAGGCAAATAGTCGCTTTTGTCTGAGAAAGATACACTTTTATCTCTAGAGAACTCTGCTTTCCATTCACCAAGAAACCGAAAATTCCCCAAACCCAGCCTCAATAGATTAATGGGAAATTTAGTGAATCCAGATACTTACCACTGTTGCAGTTAGTTAAACTACTACAATATAGGCATTGAGTCAAAATTCTCAGTTTGTAGTTATAGCCGGCTCATGTTCAAGATCAAACAGAGAGAATCCTGTAATATTTGATTTAATTAGCTGATTGAGGATTCTGGAAAATATACGGTTGATGGTGAAATTTAAACAATCACCAATTTATGAAGTCTATATAAAAAAGTGAAAAAGTAGTTTATTTTCAGGACAATATCACGGAGACAACAGTGAATATAGACCAAAAAACCTATACAAACCTAGACGGGAATACTGTAATTGTCTTGAAACCAACTGATCATCGTTTAGACATCACTACTGCTTGGCAATTTCGCCTGAAGTTACAAGAGTGTATTTCTAAACTCAGTCGTCATGTAGTTGTCAATCTGGAGCAGGTAAATTTTATTGATAGTTCTGGTCTTACTTCCTTAGTGGCGGGAATGCGTGATGCTGATAAAGCGAAGGGTAGTTTCCTGATCTGCAATATCCATCCAGAGGCCAAACTTGTCTTTGAGGTGACAATGATGGATACAGTCTTTGAAATTTTTGAAACTGAAGCAGAAGCTTTGGAAAGATTATTCCTCAACTTGGTCAAGAACGAATAGGAGTCAGGAGTCAGGAGTCAGAAGGGGAAAAAGAGAATTTTTGCGAAACTAGCTGTTAACCTCATATCTTGCATAACTTGGCAAAGTAGCCTTTAAACGAGAAAATAAAAATACGTCGCCCTTAACATTTTCTTTGTGAATAACGTCCGTACCGTCTCTGATACAAAGCGAACTTTCTATAATCTTCATACCCGTCCCATCAACACTATTTACCGTCGGGTAGTGGAAGAGTTGATGGTGGAAATGCATCTGCTGTCAGTAAATGTTGATTTTAGCTACAATCCAATTTATGCCTTGGGGGTTGTCACCACTTTTGACCGCTTCATGCAAGGCTATCAACCGGAACAGGACTTAGCATCTATTTTTAAAGCCATGATTCAGGCTGTAGAGCAAGATCCCCAACGGTATCGACAAGATGCAGCTAGATTGCAAGCTGTAGCACATAGTTTGCCAGTTAAGGATTTAATTGCTTGGTTGAGCCAAACCACTCAATTCTATCAAGATGTCGATTTGCAAGCACAACTACAAGCTATTGCTCAAAATCCTCATTTTAAATACAGCCGCTTGTTTGCCATTGGTTTATTTTCATTATTGGAATTGGCAGATGCTGAATTTGTCAAAGATGACCAGCAACGTAATGAGGGGCTAGAAGCGATCGCTCTAGGTTTACACCTATCTGAAGATAAAATTACCAAGGATTTAGAGCTATATCGTTCTAATCTCGATAAGATGGCACAAGCACTGATAGTAATGGCAGATATGCTGGCTGCAGATCGGAAAAAACGCGATCAACGTCAGCAAAAATCCACTGCTCCGGTAGCTCCTCCCAGTAACGAATAATCTGTAATTCGTGATTCGTAATTCGTAATTAAAAGTTGCAGAGCATCAAATTAAATTATTGATTATTTATGCCAAGCAACCTAATTGACAACGAGAAAAATGTACAAAGCTGTCAATTCTCATTACAAGTAAGAATTCAGAACTTAGGGGTCAGGAGTCAGAATATTTGATAAATTTGTTAATTATCAAATAGTGATTTTTCTGTAAGCATTAAAAATCTGACTACTGAAAGCCAATAGCTGAATGCTGACAATTAAGAATTACGAATTACGAATTACGAATTACGAATCATGAACTATTTACACACCCAGTAATTTGTAAATTATATTGTTAATAATGGTGAGTGCAAAAGCCCCTAAAACAGCACTCCAAATCCCATAACGTAAGCGAAAACCTTCTACTAACCAAGCAGCAATACTAAAACAAACAACAGCAATCATGAATGTAAAGATACCAGATAATAAGTCAAAAGTGGCTAAATTTGGTATCGTAAATACAACGCCTAAAATGGGTCTAACTAATGCGGTAATAATACCAAGAACTGCTGCGGAAAAAACCGCTTTCTGTGGAGAATTAATTTCCACACCCACAGGCAACTTACTAATAATCCACAAACTGATAGACGTGACTATCCAAACAATTAACAGAGTCGTAATATTCATTGCCGCAACCCTTGAAACGTAAATGGTGATTGGCGATCAAGTCAGAGAATGTTTTAAAAGCTTCCCTATCGGCGAATATAATTCGCTACTACACAAACCAAATCCACCTCGGTGAGTTTTGCCTATGTAGCCGCGATTTCTAATCGCCCACTGAGTGCTGATAGCGGAATTTACGCGATAAAATACTTGGTCTATTGATGGGAAAATCTTTGTAGCTTAACCAATTATTTATAAATTAGCAGAGGTTTTTTCTCTACAGTGATTTATTTTAAATATCTTTAGGTTTATCTAATATTTCTTGATATTGCTAAAAATAAAATTCCCCCTAGCCCATATTATGCAACCGGGTTTGAGGGAATTTAGACTGAGAAAATCTGATTAAAATTGTGTCACCTTTGTGGTGCAGAATCGCTATTTTGCGGTACAGGTACTTGGGGTGTGGTGTTGTTGGGAACTATGGGCGAAATTCCCGGATTAATCCCTTGCTCTGGTGCTGGAAATGGATTGGGTGCAGAGGGTAGAGAAGGGTTAAAATTATTTTGGGGGTCAGTTCCCGGTGTTGGTACAGTATTAGGTATTGGTACAACCGGGGTAGTAGACAAGTTTGGTGAATTAGTCAGTGGTTGAGATGCTCCAGGAATAATTCCCAAAGAAACACGATTACCTCCCACTTGTCGGAGCAAATCTAATGTTTGAATCACATCATTATAAGTTGCTGTACGAGAGGCATTCAGCAACAAAATACCATTAGGATTTGTTTGGATATACTGCTTTAATCGTGCTTGCAACTCTTCCCGTCTCACAGCTTCTTTTTCAATGTAAATTTGACCAACAGCATCAATAGTTACAGGTAAAATGTCACTTCGTAGCTGTGAACTAGCAGAGGAAGTAGTACCTGTGCTGGCTTTGGGTAAATCCACATTAATTGCCTGTTGTCTGGTAAATTGCAAAGCTGCTAACAAAAAGAAAGTCAGGATACAAAAAACAACATCAATTAAAGGAATGATTTGAATTTGAACTTCTTCGATGGGAGTATGTAAGTTAACTTTCATTTTCTAGCTCTGGTGGGGAGTCAGGAAAGGGATTTTGGTCTGTTTTATCTGTTGTATCTGAAGCTGGTTCTGGGGTTGGAGTAGAATTATTTTTGCGTCGCTTACGGGGTGAAGTAAAACGTTCCTGTGTGGGTTCCCGTACTATTCCTAATGTACTTTTGTTGGGATCTGGTGGAGACTGACGGTAAAGCAACTCTAAATCATTGCCAGCTTTATTAAAAACTTTAACTTGGTTAACAACAAAACCTTGAAACAGGCGATAAAATACCAAAGTGACGATCGCAACTATTAACCCAGCGGCCGTACTAATCAAAGATTCGCCAATCCCTGTAGTTACGCCAGCTGTAGATTCAGTACCCAAGTCACCTATTCTAATTGCTCGCAAGGACTGAATCAAACCTAAAACCGTACCCAATAATCCTAACAGTGGGGAGAGAGCAATCACAGATTCCAAAAGTTTTTCTCCTCTCCGCATCCCTGCTACTTCTTCTGCTGCTGTGGACTCTAACGCTAGTCGGAAGGTTTCCGCATCACTTTTTTGTAAGCGTAGGGGTGCATAGAGAAAACGTCCTATGGGCTGATCAATGGCTTTTTGGGCGATTTCCGTAGATATTTCCCAATTATCGGTAGCAGCATCTAAAACGCGCTCTACAATTTCTTTTTCCTGGGTCAAGATCCGCAACCAGAACCAAAGACGCTCAAAAATCACACTCAAAGATAGGACTGACAGCACCAGCAAAGGCCACATCGCTGGACCGCCCTTGTTAAACAAATCTAAAATATCCACTTTGTAGGTTTCCTCTCTCCATTACTATTCTGTTTACTCAAAAATCTCGGTGCTTCAATTAGTCCATCTTTGTCACCATTAGTCCAAGCAATTGTATCTGTACAACCTAAATCAATTGCTATTGTCCCGGTATTGGTTTGACGACTATTTTTGAGTATTTCATCATCAACTTCTAATGCGATAGAGGCATACCATTTACCCTTGCGGTAAACAATATCACAGGTTTTAGGATTTCCCCATAACCTAGCTTTACCACGCATTTGAATTTGACCTATTTTAGCTAATTCCAAATAACCGTTATCGCCAATTGAGTGTACTTTCCATCCTGTACCAGATGGATATGTCCAACCAGAATAATGTCTAATTGATCTTAGTTTGGGGTATTTTGCTAAACCCACCAAAAATCTGTTGAATGCAAAGTCAACTCTTTTTAGTGTTGCTTGTAATGCTTGGGAATTGATATGTTTATATTCTGTCCACTGCTCCTTGAACTCTGGTAGACAATTTTGTTGATCTAGATATTTAACCGATTTACCAAACTTTTGATATTCGGTTTTGCGGTGATAAACAGCAACATTATACAGATCCTTGTGGAGTCTGCGGTGGTAGAGCAATGTTTCATTTATTTTCTGGGTTGGATATAGTCTAAATGTTGCTCTACGCAATGCCACTATTTATCACCTCTTTGGTTTTGATGTATTGTTAATTATAGTCACTCTATAATCGGTTGTCAATATGGAAACTACCCTAAACAGGGCTTCTCATGCTGTTTACAACATTCAGTTACATATAGTGCTAGTAACCAAATATCATAAGGATGTTATCAATCAAGCAATATTAGGTAAGCTACAAGAAGTTCTTGACCGTGTATGCTCTAAGCGAAAGAGTAAATTACTCGAATTTAGTGGAGAAGAAAATCATGTTCATCTATTGGTAGACTTACACCCAGACAACAATATTTCTCAATTTGTTAGTTCGCTAAAATCTGCATCTAGCAGAATTATTAGAAGCGAATTTCAGGAATATCTAAAACAGTTTTATTGGAAAAAAGAAGATCCTAGTTTTTGGACAGATGCTTATTGCGTTATATCTGTTGGCGGTGCTTCCCTGGAAACCGTCAAGCAATATGTCCAAAACCAAAAACAACCAAATAGGGCTTGCTGAATAAATGTGAAAATATTACAAGTAAAGGGTCTTAGCCTGCTGGAAGTTAAAAAAGTGCAAGACTTTACGAGGTGGGAACTCAAAAACCTTGCATTTAATTTCTACACAAAGGAAAAATCGCTCCCATCGAACTCTTGAAACTGTTCCCTGTTAAGAGTTCCCTGTCTCCACGACAAGACTTTTTCAGCAAACCCTAAGTAGTTAACAAAGCATGACTATTACCCATCTTCTATACTCCAAAGGGCGGTTATTCCTACCGGGAGTTTAGAAGATAATTTGCCAAAATAGAAGTTAATTGCAGGTACTAGAGGTTAAAAATATGAGCTTCTCTATTCAATCGCTTTACACTTGGTATCGCAATGTACTGCGTAACCCTAAATATCGTTGGTGGGTAATTATCGGTACAATAGCTTATCTTGTTAGTCCTATTGATATTGCTCCTGATTTTATCCCTGTTGTTGGTCAAATTGATGACCTGGTTTTGTTAACATTGCTGGTTTCAGAAGTTTCTGGATTGGTAATTGACGGTTGGAAAGCTCGTAAAGGTGATGTGGAATCTAGCGTCAATGAGTCTACATCTACAGATAATACTGTAGATAATACGGTTGATGTTGATGCTGTTTCTGTAAAGTAGTTTTAGGGAAAAAATACGTAAGCATTCAGCTATCAGTAATCAGTAATCAGCTTTTACCTAGGGGTTGATGATATTTATTAAGCGATTAACTGGGAAATGTTTTGTAGTTAATCGCTTTTTTTATCATGGAAATTCCTATTGCTGGATAATTTATATTCACTTCTTTAACTTCGTAAAATCCTTTTTTATCTCACGCAAAGACGCAAATTAAAAGCGATACCTGTATCTTCGACACGCTAACGTACATCTTCCCCCCAATATCCGTTTTTACACGAACCGCACAGACACAGAGAATACAGAGTATTTACAAATTGTCAAAAAAGTGGTATGATTGATAGGTAAGATTAATGAGTCATACAGAATGATGAAAGTCACAATTACTTTAGAAGAAGACATTTTGCAATTTATTGATCAACAAGCAAAAGGTAATCGTAGTGCCTATATTAATGCAATATTGGCAGAACAAAGACGTAAAATTTTAGCAGCAGAAATAATTGCGGCACTGCAAGAAGATGCAAAAGATTTAGAATATCAAAATGAGATTTCTGCTTGGGATAATGTAGCTGGAGATGGTATTAATGCCAGAGGGTAATTTAACTTATAAACGGGGTGAAATTCGCTGGGTAAATCTTGATCCAACCGTGGGAGCGGAAGCACAAAAAAACCGTGCTTGTTTAATAGTTCAACATGATATTATGAATCAATATGGATTATTAACAATTGTGATGCCATTTCGACCAGGAAGTAAGCAAGCTCCCTATATTGTCAATGTCAAAGCAACAGTAACTAATGGATTAGATCAGGAACGTTTTATTGATGTTGCTCAAATTCGTTCTGTTGATTATCGTCGAGTTTTGGGGTTGGTGGGTATTTTAGAAGCTGAGTATTGGGCAGAAATTCATACTGCTTTGGATGTCGTTTTGGGGTTTGGGGTTTAATTTAAATCTTTACCAAGGAGAAGACTATGACACATCAACCTATGATATTAACTAATAATCTTTATGCAGAAGATTATAATTTATGTATTAGACATCTCCGAAAATTACATAAGCATAACCTGAAACCCATTCGTAGGGACAATTCATGAATTGTCCCTACATCTTTTTCGGAGAAGTCTATTGAAAAAACCGCTTCTTTATTAAAATTTTGTATATTAGATAACTTTTTCATAGTAAAGTGTCGAACTATCATCAAATCTGATAGTGTAACAAAATAACCAAAATATGGGTAAACAATTTAACCGAAGGAAGTTTTTACTTTATAGTTCTGCAACTATCGGTACTAGCCTTTTACTCAAGGCTTGCGGGAATGACTCACCCACTGCTACTGATACTGTTACCAATGGCAGTAGTGATACCGCTACAGATAGCAATAGTACCATCAAAGTAGGTATTTTACACTCCTTGAGCGGGACAATGGCCATCAGTGAAAGAAGCGTTGTTGATGCTGAAAGATTAGCAATTAAAGAAATTAATGCTGCTGGTGGTGTGTTAGGTAAACAAATTCAAGCGATTACTGAAGATGGCGCTTCTAACTGGGATACCTTTAGAGAAAAAGCTACCAAACTAATTGATCAAGATCAAACTGTTGTCATTTTTGGTTGTTGGACCTCTGCTAGTCGCAAGAATGTTAAGCCGGTATTTGAGAGTAAAGACCATATGCTCTGGTACCCAGTACAGTATGAAGGTCAAGAATGTTCTAAAAACATTTTCTATACTGGTGCGGCTCCCAATCAACAAATTGAACCATCTGTTGATTGGATGTTAAAAAATAAAGGCAAAGAATTCTTTTTAGTAGGTTCTGACTACGTATTTCCCCGGACTGCCAACACCATTATTAAAGCTCAATTGCAGGCTTTAGGTGGAAAAACTGTTGGTGAAGATTATTTACCACTTGGTAACGTAGAAGTTACACCTATCATCTCTAAAATTAGGCAAGCTTTACCCAATGGTGGCGTAATTTATAACACCCTCAATGGTGACAGCAATGTGGCATTTTTCAAACAATTAAAAGGGGCTGGATTAACAGCAGATAAATATCCCTCTATGTCTGTAAGTATTGCAGAAGAGGAAGTTAAAGCCATTGGTGTTGAATATCTCCAAGGTCACTATGCAGCTTGGAATTACTTTCAAACAGTAGACACACCTGCAAATAAAAAGTTTGTAGCAGCTTTTAAAAAAGAGTATGGTGCAGACCGGGTAATTAACGACCCCATGGAAGCAGCATACATCGCCGTTTATTTATGGAAACAAGCAGTAGAAAAAGCTGGAACAACTGACTTAAATAAAGTTCGCGCTGCGGCCTATGGTCAAACTTTAGATGCACCAGAAGGTAAAGTGACCATGAACGCCAATCATCACTTGTCGAAAATTGTCCGCATTGGTCAAGTGAGACAAGATGGTTTATTCGATATTGTCTATGCTACCCCCGCACCAGTAGAGCCAATTCCTTGGAATCAATTTGTTCCAGAAACTAAAGGATTTGGCTGTGATTGGTCAGACCCAGCTAAAGGTGGTAAGTACAAGCAAGTTTAAGTTAATGGTCAATAGTCAATGACCATTGACTATTGATATTTTTTGAGGATAAATAAGTGTTAATAGGTTTTTTGGAAGCTTTATTTAATGGTATTAGTATTGGAGCAGTATTATTAATTGCTGCTTTGGGACTAGCCATTATATTTGGTTTGATGGGCGTGATTAATATGGCCCATGGTGAATTGATGATGTTGGGAGCTTATACGACTTTTGTGGTACAAAATGGCTGCAAACAGTTGGGGGGAGTGTGGTTTGATTCTTATATATTTTTGGCTTTGATGATTGCTTTTCTATTCACTGCTCTTGTGGGGTTAGTGTTAGAACGGGGGGTGATTCGTTATCTGTATGGACGACCTTTAGAAACTCTCCTAGCTACTTGGGGGGTGAGTTTAATTTTTCAACAGTTTGTTCGCAGTGTGAATTGGTTATTAGTAGTTGGCATCTTCCTATTTTGTGTGTTGTTTTTTGGAGGTTTACGGGTTTTAAATGCTCGGAGTAATGGGGGGAAAGTTAGTAAATGGTTTGTAGGATTGTTGTTGTTACTATCTCTGGGTATAACAATAACAATGGGAAATTTATTGAGTGAGCAACAGGTGTTTACTCAACCTTGGTTTGGCGCTCAAAATGTAGATGTGACTGCTCCTGGTTGGTTGCAAAAGGGAATGTCTGTAGGTGGTCTCCAATTACCTTATGCTCGCTTGTTTATTATGGCTTTGACAATAATTTGTGTAGGAGGAATTTATCTATTTTTACAGCGTTCTAACTGGGGATTAAGGATTCGTGCTGTCACCCAAAATCGCAGTATGAGTGCTTGTTTGGGTATCCCTACTCAAAAGGTGGATGCTATCACCTTCGCTCTGGGTTCGGGGTTGGCTGGTGTAGCTGGTTGTGCTATTAGTTTACTCGGTTCTGTAGGACCCAACACCGGACAAAATTATATTATTGATACCTTTATGGTAGTAGTAGTCGGTGGTGTGGGGAATTTAGCAGGAACTATTATGGCGGCTTTGGGAATTGGTACGGCTAATTTCTTAATTGGTTCTGGGACTCTAGCCTTGGTATTATCTCCTCTTCAACCTTTAGCCGATTTGTTGAATTTCTTTGCAACCACAAGTATGGCTAAGGTGTTAGTGTTTGCACTG
Organism: Sphaerospermopsis reniformis; assembly: GCF_005402885.1. NCBI lineage: Bacteria > Bacillati > Cyanobacteriota > Cyanophyceae > Nostocales > Aphanizomenonaceae > Sphaerospermopsis > Sphaerospermopsis reniformis. Next base: position 2,563 of record NZ_BJCE01000118.1, on the reverse strand, counting down.
ATTATCGCGTTTTTACAGTGGAAGCCTGGGGGAATTTTTCCCCAGAAAGGTCGTACTGTTGATGTTTAAACCACAAAGGACGCAGAGCATGAGTCAGAAGGGAGGAAGGTTAATTTTAATTGAGATTGGGGCGGTGGTAGCGATCGCACTGATCCTGATTTTAATTATACCAGCAATGCTGTCGGGGTTTCGGTTGAATCTACTGGGGCGGTTTTTGTCCCTGGCTATTGTGGCTTTGGGTCTGGATTTAATCTGGGGTTATACCGGGTTGCTGAGTTTGGGACATGGGATTTTCTTTGGTTTGGGGGGATATGCGATCGCCATGTACCTAAAACTCCAAGTCCCCTCAGGGGAATTACCTGATTTTATGGGGTTGTATGGAGTGAAAGAACTTCCTTGGTTTTGGTATCCTTTCTATTCTTTTCCCGTCGCTACCGTGGCGGTGGTGTTCATTCCTGGCTTACTAGCGGGATTATTAGGATACTTAGTATTTCGTAATCGCCTCAAGGGGGTTTATTTTTCCATATTGACCCAAGCCGCAGTAATTATATTTTTCAACTTCTTTAATGGTCAACAACAACTGTTTAACGGTACTAACGGACTCACAGGTTTTAGAACCTTATTTGGGGTCAATGTCAGTGACTCCCAAACCCAATTCATTTTCTATACCCTGACGGTACTTGTTCTGGCCTTCACCTATGGTATTTGTCGCTGGTTGACAAGTGGACGCTTTGGGCGATTATTAATCGCTATTCGAGATGATGAAAGTCGGGTGCGATTTTCTGGCTATAACCCCACAGAATTTAAAGTTTTAGTGTTTGCGGTATCCGGTGCGATCGCTGGTATAGCAGGAGCATTTTATACACTTCAAAGTGGATCTGTATCACCTCGAACCATGGATATTGGTTTTTCTATTGAAATGGTGATTTGGGTGGCGGTGGGGGGACGCGCTACCTTAACCGGGGCGATAGTCGGTACTTTATTAGTCAATTATGCCCGCACTTTTTTAAGTGAACAATTTGCCGAAATTTGGCTATTTTTTCAAGGCGCACTATTTTTAATAGTCGTCACAGTCTTACCTGACGGTCTCATGGGATGGTTAAAAAAGCAAGAGATTTCTTTTTTCCATCGCCCCCGCCCAATCCCCACATATCCCACCTTAGAAGCAGACCCAGAAGTGCAACATGAACGCGAAAATCTTGGAAACTGAAAACGTCACCGTCAGTTTTGATGGTTTTAAAGCTATCAATCAACTCAACTTTAGTATGGATGCGGGAGAGTTGCGGGTAGTAATTGGTCCCAACGGTGCGGGAAAAACCACCTTTCTGGATGTAATTACCGGGAAAGTACAACCAACAGTTGGGAGAGTTTTATTCAAAGGTAAAAATCTCCGTTCTTTACCTGAACATGAAATCGCCCGCTTAGGAATTGGGCGAAAATTCCAAACACCGCGAATTTACCTCAACTTAACCCCCCGTGAAAACCTAGAAATTACTATTAACCGCCACAAAAATGTATTTTCCACCCTATTTAATCCCCCTCATGCTACGGAAAACAATAGTATTAAAGGCTTATTAGAAACAGTTGGTTTAACCCCTAAAGCAGACATTCCCGCCGGTTTACTTTCCCACGGAGAAAAGCAACGTTTAGAAATTGGGATGTTAGTAGCACAGTCCCCCGACTTATTACTAGTTGATGAACCAGTTGCAGGGTTAACGGACGAAGAAACCTATAATATCGGACAACTACTATTAACACTCGCCCAAAGCCATTCAATTCTAGTCATTGAACACGATATGGAATTTGTGCGCCAAATTGCCAAGACGGTAACAGTATTACATGAAGGTTCCGTACTATGTCAGGGGAGTTTTGAACAAGTCCAAAATGACCCTCGTGTGATCGAAGTATATCTAGGAGAACAGCCAGAATAAAACTGCTGTTTTTTAACCCCGATGGTCTGGAGTTTAGATAAATCATAACCGCTATTGAGAATCAAAAAACTGATGCTAAAAATTTCTCAACTTAACGTTTACTACGGTGAAAGCCATATTTTACGCAACGTAGATTTAAGCGTACCACCAGGGCAAATGATCTGTTTAATTGGACGTAATGGTGTAGGTAAAACCACTCTACTTAAAACAATTATGGGGTTACTCTCACCCCGCAGTGGTACAATTAACTTAAATGGAGAATTAATTAACTCCAAATCTCCAGACCAAAGGGCAAAAATGGGAATTGGTTATGTTCCTCAAGGACGAGAGATCATCCCCCGGTTAACAGTCAGAGAAAATTTACTTCTAGGGTTAGAAGCTAGACAGAAACAATCAAGAAAAGCAGAAATTTCTGAAGAAGTTTTTAGCTTATTTCCGGTGTTGAAAACTATGTTATCCCGGATGGGTGGTGACTTGAGCGGTGGACAACAACAACAGTTAGCGATCGCCCGTGCTTTGATGGGAGAACCACAGTTACTCGTCTTAGATGAACCCACCGAAGGAATACAACCCTCAATCATCCTGGAAATTGAAGCCGCAGTACGTCGCATCGTAGAAACCAAAGGGATTTC
>NZ_BJCE01000117.1:0-17239 GCF_005402885.1 Sphaerospermopsis reniformis | reverse complement strand
ATCTCCTTAAAGTGTTTGGATGCAATCCCAGAAATTCGACCGCTTTTCTGAGTGGTATGTATGCCATGAGGAAAGTATAGCATTAGTTAGCGAAAGTTAGCAAATGATTAACTAGCTAATTTCCTCCTGCCTCCTGCCCCCTGCCTTCTGCCTCCTGCCTCCTTCCTTAACTGATTGTTAACCAAGAAAAAATCTTTCTAGGTGCATATCTGTTATTAGACGAATGCGTTAAATTGTTAGTTCGTGGGTGATATACAGAGGTCAGGAAGAAATGGGTGTTGAGTCAACTACTGATGAGATGGTGAAAGTGCCTACCAATGGTCATAAATCAGATAAATCAGATAAATCAGAAGTGAAAAACCAAAAGCACAAGAAACTGTTACCACCTAGCACCATGTCAGGGGATTTATCTCGGACTTGGAAAATTGAGGATAGTGAGGACTTATACCGCATTGAAGGTTGGGGTAAGCCTTATTTTTCCATTAATGCTGCTGGTCATGTGACAGTTTCTCCCAAGGGCGATCGCGGGGGTTCTCTAGATTTATTTGAATTAGTCAATGCTTTAAAACAACGAAATTTGGGACTTCCGTTGTTAATTCGCTTTTCTGATATTTTGGAAGACCGGATAGAGCGATTAAACGCTTGTTTTGCGAAAGCGATCGCTCGTTATAATTATCCCGGTGTTTATCGTGGTGTTTTCCCCGTCAAATGTAACCAAGAAAGGCACTTAATTGAAGATTTGGTCAGATTTGGCAAACCGCATCAATTTGGGCTAGAAGCCGGTTCTAAGCCGGAATTAATGATTGCTCTCGCTGTATTGGATACACCAGGAGCATTGTTAGTTTGCAACGGCTACAAAGACCGAGAATACATTGAAACGGCAATGTTAGCCCAAAAACTCGGACAAACACCGATTATCGTCTTAGAACAAATTGAAGAAGTAGATATAGCCATTGCAGCTAGTCATCAGTTAGGTATTAAACCGATTTTAGGTGTACGGGCAAAATTAAGCACCCAAGGCATGGGACGCTGGGGAACATCCACAGGCGATCGCGCTAAGTTTGGCTTAACCATCCCGGAAATTATGGAAGCAGTGGAAAAACTCAAAGAAGCCAATTTACTCGATTCTTTGCAGTTGTTACACTTCCATATCGGTTCGCAAATTTCCGCCATCAATGTGATTAAAGATGCCATTCAAGAAGCCAGTCGCATTTATGTAGAATTAGCGATGTTAGGCGCAGACATGAAATATCTCGATGTCGGTGGTGGTTTAGGCGTAGATTACGACGGTTCCCAAACCAACTTCTACGCCTCCAAAAACTACAATATGCAAAACTATGCTAACGATATTGTAGCAGAATTAAAAGATACCTGCTCAGAACGGCAGATTCCCGTACCTACACTGATTAGTGAAAGTGGTAGAGCGATCGCGTCTCATCAGTCAGTTCTCATCTTTGATGTTCTTAGTACCAGTGATGTACCCCGCGATACCCCAGAAGAACCACAAGAAGGAGAATCACCAATTATTAGGTATTTGTGGGAAACCTATCAATCCATCAACAAAGAGAACTATCAAGAATTTTACCACGACGCAGCCCAATTCAAAGAAGAAGCCATCAGCCGTTTTAACTTGGGAATTTTAAGACTCAAAGAACGGGCTAAAGCCGAGCGTTTATACTGGGCTTGTTGCCACAAAATTCTGGAAATTACCAAACAACAAGAATACGTACCCGATGAACTGGAAGACCTAGAAAAAATCATGGCTTCCATCTACTATATCAATCTTTCCGTATTTCAATCAGCGCCTGATTGTTGGGCAATTGATCAACTATTCCCCATCATGCCCATACATAAGCTAGATAAAGAACCCACCCAAAGAGGAATTTTAGCAGACCTCACCTGTGACAGTGATGGTAAAATTGACCGATTTATTGATTTACGAGATGTCAAATCAGTTTTAGAACTGCATAAATTCAAACCTAACGAACCCTATTATCTGGGAATGTTCCTCAACGGCGCTTACCAAGAAATCATGGGTAACTTACATAACCTCTTTGGTGACACAAACGCCGTTCATATCCAACTCACACCCAAAGGCTACCAAATAGAACACGTTGTCAAGGGTGATACCATGAGAGAAGTCGTAAGTTACGTACAATACGACTCAGAAGACATGGTAGAAAACATCCGCCAGCGTTGTGAACAAGCCTTAGAAGAAAACCGCATTACCCTAGCCGAATCTCAAAGACTGCTACAAACTTACGAGCAAAGTCTCATGAGATATACTTACTTGAATAATAGTTAGGACTGGTGGTTGGTAATTGGTAATTGGTAATTGAAAAAACTTGTACCCATTACCCATTACCCATTACCCATTACCTATTACCTAAATTATGCTTGTCCCTAACAATTCGGCGATCGCTTGGTGTTCTAAAGGAATTTCCGAAGGTGGAGTTTGACGTGCATCTGTAATTAACCAGTCTAAAGCGGCTGCTTGCACATCAATAGCTGCACCGGTCTTATCCACACAATAACGACCAAATACCAGCTTATCAACCAAACGGACTCCCGGACTCAAGCGCGACCATTCAAATATCACACTATTATCTACTGTTGCACCACTACAAATCCAGCAATTAGGTCCAATCATCGTCGGTCCAACAATTTTCGCACCATCTTCAATTCTTGTCATCCCACCAATGTAAACAGGTCCAGTAATATCCACCTTATCCCAATTCACAGCTACATTCAAACCAGTGTAAATACCAGGGGCGACTTCATAACCAGGAATCTGCACATTTTTAATTTCACCCAACAGCACACCGCGAATAGCTCGCCAATAATCAGGTACTTTACCAATATCTACCCATTCAAAATCCATCGGAATGGCATAAAAAGGCGCATTGATTTTTACAAGTTCCGGGAATAATTGACTACCAATATCATACTCAACCCCAGAAGGAATATATTTAAACACCTCTGGTTCAAAAATATAAATACCCGTGTTGATATTTGTGCTGAGTGCTTCCTCTATCGAAGGTTTTTCTTGGAAAGCCTTAATGCGGTTATCATCATCTGTGACAACCACACCATAACTAGAAACTTCTTCCTTGGGAACAGACTTAGTAATAATGGTAGCAATTGAACCTTTAGATTTATGCCACTTTACCGCCGCAGTTAAATCTAAATCAATTAAAGCATCACCACACAAGACCACAAACGTATCATCAAAAAAAGGCGAAAAGTCTTGGATACGGCGCATCCCCCCAGCCGAACCTATGGCTTCCCCGACCAGTTTACCATCATCATCAATTTTCCCTTCAAAAGAATAGGCAATCTGCACACCAAACCGCTGACCATCACGGAAATAATTTTCAATTTCCTCAGCTAAATGGCTAACATTCACCATAATCTCGTTAAAACCATGTTGACGCAATAGCTCTAGCAAAAATTCCATCACTGGCTTTTGCAAGATGGGAATCATTGGTTTGGGAATGGTATATGTAATAGGACGTACACGAGTGCCTTTACCCGCTGCGAGAATCATCGCTTTCATAATTTTTTTTCCTTAACTATTCCTCAACTATTCCTCAACCACAAGCCAGTTTACTGTTTTTATCCCGTGATACTTAATCATCACTAAGTTATATTTATCAATGTACTAGGATTCTGGATTTTGCTCACGAATATTTTAGTTTATGGTCGTTTATAGTCGTTTATTGTCGTTTATGGGGTTGCACGGTTGGCTGAACTAGGTAAACGGATTGTGATCTCCTGATAAAATTCTTCCTGATATAGCTCTACTTTAGATTGTGCAGACAGCAGCAGTAAAGCCCAAAAAACGCTCACCATGTCGCCATTTTCTGATTCATGGTCAGAATCATTTGCATTTGCTGATTTTTTCCCTGCTTGCTTTGTCTGAGTCCACAATTTTACCAGTTGTTCTAGATTCCAACATTGTTCCTGTACATTTAACTCCCTTGCAGAAAGATGCAGCACCTGTTCTAGTTCTGAAGCTACTTCTGTTAAATTTTCTTGGTGAGCTAATTCTAATGCCTCCCGCATCGTTTTCATACTCGGCTGACGCTTAGGACGGATAGGTTTGCTGGTTTTCTCTACCCGTTTTAGCTGGTTAGCCATAATCTGCAATTGCTCAATTAGCTCTTGCAGGGTCACACGACGCTTTGGTGGTGGCATTGCTGCTGGACGACGACGCAACTGTCGCTCTAATTGCAAACGTTGAACATTGTATAATTCACTATCCGCAATATCCAGCATTGCATCATCAGACACATTATCTATAATATTATCTACGGTTGACAATTGCATTAAAGTATTAGCTTTAAATAGTACAAGCATGGATGCTGACAAAAAAGCCTGTCCCGATTGAGACAAATCAGTTTCATAACCTCTAGCGGTGGTTTGTGGTGACATTAGTTCTAGGTAACGGTCAATCACTTCTATCACCTGCACATCCCAAGGGTCTATTTCTCCCTTTTCGGCTTGTTCAATCAAGTGTGTAATCGTTTCTAATAGTTTTTGGGCATCCATTAATTTATCAGGAGTCAGGAGTCAGGAGTCAGGAGTCAGGAGTTCAGGAGTTCAGGAGTCAGGAGTCAGGAGTTCAGGAGGAAGAAAGTAAATATTTGTCCCCAGTCACCAGTCACCAGTCACCAGTCACCAGTCACCAGTCACCAGTCACCAGTCACCAGTCACCAGTCACCAGTCACCAGTCACCAGTCACCAGTCACCAGTCACTAATCACTAATCATCAACAACAGCATAACTATATACAGAATTTCCATTTTTGTTGTTTTTAATAGCGTCGAAAGTGCCTTTGATAGTACCAGCAATGGGTACAGCAACCAGTGTTCCCAACAAACCAGCAATTTCAAATCCCATCAAAATCGCTATAAAAATCCATAGGGGATTGAGTCCGATAAAGTTACCAAGCAACTTGGGAGATAGGATATTATCTTTGATTTGCTGCATGATAATTGCTACCATTGCTACTGGAAATGCTAACCACCAAGTCTGTAAAAACACTAATAACGTTACCAACCCTATCCCTAATGTAGCGCCGATAAAGGGAATAAGCTCAGAAATACCGATGATAATGGCAAATAATAGGGCAAATGGTACTCTTAAAAATAAGAAAATCGGTGTCAGGGCTACCACCATAAACAGTGCCAGTAATAATTGGCTAAGGAAAAAGTTCTGAAAATTTAATTGTAAGGACTTGCTGAAGGGGATGCCAATATAAGATGGCAGGAGATTAATTAAGCCATACCACAGGCGATCGCCATATAGCAGCATATAAAAAGCTAGTACAATTACTAACATTATATTCAGCAATCCTGATAATAAAGTTCCCGCAAATCCCACCGCACCAGAAGCTATCTGTTGTAGAATGTTCTGCACACCAGTATTAATTTGCTCAGTTACTAAACTTAGGTCAAGTTTTATACGTTTCTGACGTGCTAACATTTGCAAATTTTCCAGGTTGTCTTGACTGGAGGCTAACCAATCAGGAATTTTGTTTAAAAGTTGGATTGTTTGGTCAATTACCATCGGTACAAGGGTAAAACCCAAAATAATCAACAAAGCTAAAGTGAAGATTAAAACTATGATCACTGCCTGAGTGCGAGTAATCCTAGCTTTTTCTAATAATTTCACCGGGTAATTCAGCAAAAACGCCAAAATTGCCGCAATACTCAGAATAGTAATTGGATGCTGGAAATAACGAAACAGCAGAGACAGTAGCCAGACATTGAGAGCGATAATCGGGCCACTCAGACCATAAATTAGCAGAGTTTGTAAAGAGGCTGAACGGCGCATTTGATTTAATCTTAGGGAATAGGGAATAGGTAATAGGGAATGGGGAATAGGTTATAAAATGTATGATAATTACCAATTACCAATTACCCATTACCAATTACCCATTACCAATGGATAAAAATATTGCTGACCTTCGTAAAGACTACACTTTGCAAGATTTGAATGAAACAGAAGTTAACCCTAATCCTTTTATACAATTTAAATTATGGTTTGATCAGGCTATAGAAGCAAAATTATTAGAACCTAACGCCATGACTTTGGCTACATCTACCCCTGATGGTAAACCTTCAGCCAGAATGGTCTTATTAAAAGATTTTGATGAAAGGGGCTTTGTTTTATTTACCAACTACAACAGTCACAAAGGACAAGAAATAACAGCCAATCCTCAAGCTGCGTTAGTATTTTGGTGGGCAGAATTAGAACGACAAGTGAGAATTGTGGGATGTGTAGAAAAGATTTCTGCTGAAGAATCGGATGGATATTTTGAAGTACGTCCTCATAATAGTCGTTTGGGCGCGTGGGCTTCTAATCAAAGTGAAGTAATTGCTAGTCGGGAAGTTTTAGAAGTACAATTACAGGATTTCCAGCGTAAATATGAAAATCAGGAAGTTCCTAGACCACCTCACTGGGGAGGTTTTCGGGTAATTCCCCAAGAAATAGAGTTTTGGCAAGGACGTTCTAGCAGGTTACATGATCGGTTGCTGTATTCTCGGTGGGATGATGGAAGTTGGAAAATACAACGTTTGTCACCTTAATTTTTTGTAGCGGGCAAGATGCCCGTACCACAATTTTAGGAGATAGTGTTAGGATCAATACCTAGTTCTCGTAACTTAGCTGCTAATAATTCAGCCCGTTGACGTTCCTGTTCAGCCCGTTGACGTTCCTGTTCAGCTTGTTCACTACTCCACAGCAGCAAATTTCCGTCACTATCCCACCACCGCAACCAGTTCATGGTTTGACATAATCTTTCACCTGGCCAAATTCCTAAAAATAGTGAGAGTTCAGGAATCCAAAAACGTCCATTAGGGTCTGCTTTTTGTTTGTTGTATTCTCCATTTTGCAAACAGCGTACTTCTAAACTGGGTTCGTAGGGATCATAAGTGACATAAGTGGGAACTTGGAGAATGTGTTCGTAAAAATACAACTTTCCATAAGGTGGTGTGGAACGTAATGATAATTCTCCACCTTCGGTATCAGAAAGAAATTCCATCACCACAGCTACAGGTTCTCCTTCGAGGTTGGGTGTATAACTGCGACGTACCACATCAGTAGCTACAGGATGCACCTGTGGCACATAAAACCAGTCGGGGGCTTTGACGATGATTTTTTTGTTTAAGGTGGCTACAAGCCCAAAATTAGAGCCAATCAGCATTTGTGGGAGGATGCGTCCTGCTGCACCTAAAGCGTCAGTAAGTGCAGCTGCTAAAGGTGGTTGTTGAATATTTTCCACTGGGTCATCAGGTAAAATAAAATCGGCGGGAAGTGGTTCCCAGGTGATAATGGGTGTTTTTTGAGTTGGGTGAGTTTGTAGAATCATAGATTTATTTATAATAGGTGATCTGAATTAGGATTTGAGGATGTACAGGATGTTATTTAATGATGGTTGGTTACGCACAAGTCACTAAAGAATGAACCACGAAGAACGCAAAGGACACGTTCACCGAAGGTGTTCCCGAAGGATAGGTAAGAGGTTTTAGAGAGATTTTCTATTTTCATCCTCTACATCCTTTAATCCTGGTTATCCTGATTCTGACACAAATATCATCATTAACCTATCATTTTCAACCAGGCAAATATTTGATTAACTGTTAATTGTAAATTGATTTCTTCTAAAATTGGTAACTGTTGATCACCTCTGAATAATTCTGGTTGTTGCTGGGGACGAAAAACCAAAATAGAACGATCTTCAGGATCTATTAACCAACCTAACAAACAACCATGATTTAAACAATATAAAATATTATCTATCACGCGAGTTGAATTTTGTTCAGGTGAGAGAATTTCAATAGTCCAATCTGGAGGAATGAAAAAATCATTAGGGACTTCACCTTCAGCAGTAAAGGGAATATTTGACCATTTCAAAACCGCGATATCAGGAACTACGGAACGCACACCAAAACTACAACGCAATTCAGGAAAAGCATAAGCTATTTTTTCGCTTTCTGTGATATCATTAATACTGTTGCATAGTCTTAATTGTAAGCGGCTATGTTTGCCTTTGGGCATGGGTTTAGTGATAATTTCCCCGTTGATATATTCCCTGACCGGTTTTGTTTCTGGGAGTTTGAGAAATTCTGTTAAGGTGAGGGATCGATTAATTATTGTGGGCATGATTTTTTGTATTTCTATTTTTAGAAAGATTCTCCAGCTAATCTGAGAACATCATTAATAATGCTATCATTTAACCACATTCCTTGTTGTTTCAACATAGCAATCACAGGAGCAATAGAAGATAAGTAACCTAATTTTTTAGCTTTTACTAAAACACCTAATGTTCCCGTGTATTTTAATTTGTGTATATTAGCAATACGTCGAGCTAATTAATCATCAAAAATTAACAAACTGCCAGGTTTTTCTAAACCTAAACCTAATACTTCTGCTTCACCTTGTCCCAAATCTATAATAGCAGGAATTAAACTAATTGATTTTACCGGAGTAATTAAAATCCAATCAATAGAATGAATGTCTGGTACATTAATTCCTTGCTTTTTACCAACTGCTAATTCTTCAATCACCGCAGGAGGTGTTAAAATCTCACTATACAGCTTTTGTAGTAGCTCTAAATGTCCAACTTGATGAAGATACAACAGAGGTGAAGTATTGACTATGACTGAAGAATTAAGCACTGAATAATTAAGCATTGTTAACATCTTGTTCTAATTGTTCAGCCGTCAAGGAAAATGGTGATACTTGATAACGTCCTAAAATTGTTAAAAATTCTACCCGCGAAATTCCCGCTAATTGTGCTGCTCTCCCTGATGAGAGTTTACCCAGTTCAAAAAGTTTCACTGCGGCTAAAATTGGTAACTCTCTTGATAAATTTTTAGGTGTTTCTTTGAGAGTGATTAATATTTCTTCTGGTATTTCTAAGGATACTATACTCATAATTTGATTTCCTTGTTTTCCTCGTTCCCAGTCTCCAGACTGGAAATGCAGTTTTAGAGTCTCTGATTTGAGTATAACTGTTTTTTGTCTGAATCAGGATGTCCAGGATTACAGGATTTTCAGGATGTTATTTGATGATGGTTGGTTACGCACAAGTCATGGAAGAATGAACCACGAAGAACGCAAAGGACACGAAGGTAAGAGGTTTTAGAGAGATTTTCTGTTTTCATCCTCTACATCCATAAATGTTGGTTATCCTGATTTTCACCATCTGCGTCTATCTGCGTTTATCTGCGTTCATGCCATAATCAGGATGTCAAGGATTTGAGGATTTACAGGATGTTATTTGATGATTGTTGGTTATTCTGAAAGGATTTTTTTGTCTGAATCAGGATGTCCAGGATTACAGGATTTACAGGATGTTATTTGATGATGGTTGATTACGCACAAGTCATGGAAGAATGAACCGCAAAGAACGCAAAGGACACAAAGGTAAGAGGTTTTAGAGAGATTTTCTGTTTTCATTCTGTACATCCCTAAATGTTGGTGGTCCTGATTCTCATCATCTGCGTCTATCTGCGTTCTTATTCTGTACATCCTTAAATCCTGGTTATTATCTCGACTTCGCTCGATAACCACCTGATTCAGACAAAATACAATTTCTGAAAATTTAGATTAATCTTCAAAAACCATCATGTAAATCCTTAAATCCTGGACATCCTGATTCAGACTATTCTAACCGCCAAATTTTGATAGTGTTGTCATCACTTCCACTCACTAAAGTTCTACCATTGGGGGTGATGGCTAGGGTACGAACTGAGTCAGAATGACCAGTCAGGGTAGATTTTAATTCTCCTGTGGCCAAATTCCAAATTTTAATAGTTTTGTCATAACTTCCACTGAACAAAGTCTTACCATCGGGACTAATTGCTAGAGACCAAACCGACCTAGAATAATCAACCGACTGAGAATGACCAACGAGTGTAGATTTTAATTCTCCTGTAGCCAAATTCCAAATTTTAATAGTGCCGTCATAACCCCCACTAACTAAAGTCTTACCATCTGGAGTGATGACTAGAGACTGAACTGCTTGAGAATGACCAGTGAGGGTGGTTTTCAATTCTCCTGTGGCTAAGTTCCAAATTTTGATAGTATTGTCACTACTTCCACTGACCAAAGTCCGACCATCAGGGCTGATAGCTAGGGAATAAACCTCGCCAGAATGACCGATCAGAGTAGATTTTAATCTTCCTGTAACCAAATTCCAAATCCTGATAGTTTCGTCATAACTCCCACCGACCACGGTTTTACCATCAGGACTAATCGCCACAGAATCAACCAAGTTAGAATAACCAGTCAGAGTAGATTTCAATTCTCCTCTGGCCAAGTCCCAGATTTTGATAGTCTCGTCATAATCCCCACTGACCAAAGTCTGATCATCGGGGCTGATGGCTAGAGAAAGAACCCATTCAGAATGACCAGTGAGGGTAGATTTCAATTCTCCTGTAACCAAATTCCAAATTTTAATAGTGTTGTCATCACTTCCAACTAAAGTGTGACCATCGGAGCTAATAGCTACAGAATTTACATCATTATCTGTAGTCAGGGTATTAATTAAGGTTGCTGTGGTGATGTTGTTGGGGTAAACTGGGGATGTAAGCAATATAAATCCTAGTAGTAGTGATAAGCAAACTATTATCAAAACCACAATTTTATTTATTCCATATTTTGGTTGTGTTTGTAGTTTAACCGGAGGTTTGACAGCTTCTAATACTTCCTCTGCTGACTGAGAACGTTTTTGATATTCTACCTCTAATAACTTATCTAAAATATTTCCTAATTCTAAACTCACAGATTGCTGTAAATGCTTACGCCATTCTTTCACCCAACTGTAACCTTGTCTACTCCACAAATCACCAGGATAAACCCCTGTCATTAAATAAAAACAAGTTGCACCTAAACTAAATAAATCACTAGCAGGATAAACCTCTCTATCTTCCATTTGCTCCAAAGCTGCGTAACCGTAAGTACCGATTTGTGTACCTGGTCTCATTGTTCCCTGGAGTTGTTTAGAAGCACCAAAATCAATTAAAAATAATTTCCCATCACTGCGACGACGCATAATATTTTCTGGTTTGATGTCGCGGTGAATGATGTTATTACTATGGACTATTTGCAAAACTGGTAACATATCCAGCAATAAATTACGGATTTTTTCTTCATCAAAATTTCCCTGATTTGCTAACTCAATTAATAAATTCTCACCTTCAATAAAATCTTGAATTAAATATAAACAATCATCCTCATCAAAATAAGCTTGTAATTGGGGAATTTGGGGATGTTTCAGGTCTTTTAGTTGTATTGCTTCTTGCTCAAATAATTCCTTAGCTTTTTTTAAAGCGTAGGTATTTTGAGTTTGGGGTGCAAATTGTTTAATAACACACTTCTCATTTAATTTATCAACATCTTCAGCTAAATAAGTCTTCCCAAAACCACCACCACCCAAAGGTTTCACAGGACGATAACGGTTTCTCAGCATAACCAAAGGAACACCACAATTAGGACAAAACTTTGTCGTATCTGGTACGGGTGGGTTATGACAGTCTGGGTTCAGACAACATATCTGATTCATTGTTTGGGGTAGATACTTTGATATTTATAATATATACAATAATATACTCGCTAATTTCATAACACTGATGTTTTATTTCTTAGCGTCTTAACGTCAGCACCTTAACAATTTTTAACTTAAAAATCCCAAAAAAGTTTCAACACCCTTTTTTAGCCCAAAATTATTGAGAATGGTTGCGAATGAATTAACGTATTTTCAAGGGTCTTGACTTCTCACAGGGTTGTGTTATCATAGGTTTTAGAATAATCCAAGGGAGTGGTATTGTCTGAATCAGAATGTCCAGGATTTGAGGATTTTCAGGATGTTATTTGATGATTGTTGGTTATTCTTGAAGGATTTTTTTGTCTGAATCAGGATGTCCAGGATTTAAGGATTTACAGGATGTTATTTGATGATGGTTGGTTACGCACAAGTCATGGAAGAATGAACCGCAAAGAACGCAAAGGACACAAAGGTAAGAGGTTTTAGAGAGATTTTCTGTTTTCATCCTCTACATCCTTAAATGTTGGTTGTCCTGATTTTCACCATCTGCGTCTATCTGCGTTCATCTGCGTTCCGAAAATCTCAACCCAGGCTGTTAAAAACTTTATATATATTGCGCCCACAGATTTCCACTCATAACATAAGTGTACAACTAACCTTGCAGCTTGTCAAGTCGAAAACTAAAAAATATGCGATCGCTCATAAGCTGTTACACAGCTAAATTGTATAATCCTAATATTCTGAACTCTTGTTTAACAGGCAAGATGCCTGTTCCACTTATACAAATTAAATGCACAACAGCTTATCCTGTAAATCCTTTAATCCTGGATATCCTAATTCTGACAAAATTTATCTTGAGACTAACAATGTATATCGCACATAATAACCACCCCAAACAAACAGGACAATTATTAATGTACCAATACCCAGGAAGTTAGGAGTCCAAAATACAACTTCTATATGATTTAACTCACCTGGTTTTAGTTTCCAGACGAGTTGTTTACCATTCTTTTCTGGTTGGATGATATTTTCAGTTTGTTGAATATTGTTAACTCCCCAAGGTGTTTGTAAGCTAAAATCTAAATCAATAATTGAACTCGTGACATTTAAGTTGTTTCCTTTACTGGTAAGTGCAGCAAGAGAACGCAAATCTAAATCATAGATTAAATGATTTCTCGATAAAAGTAAAAAGTTATTATCCTGTACAATTAAGTTAGATGCTATATTTGGTAGTTCTGAATTATTGCCAATTTTATCATTTTTTGGAGCAGTGGTATAGTTGAAAAAACCACTAAATTTTTCTTGTAGTTCCTTTCCACTGGTAAAGGGTATTTTGACAATAATTTCTTCTGGAGAAATGCGTTTTACTGAACCTGATAGTTTTCTAGCACGACGTTCTAAAGTTTTTGACCATTCGGAAATATAATCACCGCTAAAACTGATGACTGTTTCCGGCAATTTAATATGTTGTACTAATTCGCCGTTGTTGGTATGATTAAAGTTAATTCCTAAATCATATTGTACACATCCAGATAATGTTAAAGATGCCAAAATTAGGAAAACGGAAAATAGTTTTCTGGTGGTTTTTAAGTTGATGATGTTTTTAAAAACCAATCTTGCTATTTTTATTAATATTAAATGAAATCTGGTTTTTGGCAAATTATCTATATTCATAATATTCAGAAGATGCAAAATATTCATAAACTTGTTTTTTCTAAATTTACCTTTTTACTGTCACCTGTCACTTGTCACCTGTCACCTGTCACCAACTCACACAGTTAACCAAACTAAATAGGAAATGGTTAAAGCGACTGCAATTAAAGCTACCCAAATAAAACGATTATCTTTTGTATTGACTTGACTGAGATCAATGTATTCTGGTTCTGCGGTTTTTTGTTTTGTGGTTTTTTTGGGTTTTGCGGTGATGACTGTTTTAGCTTCGTTTTCCCCAATATTACCAAAATCAGGAATTTCTGTCATCCATTCTTTTGGGCGTTTAAGTTTGGGCGCTTTTAAAATATATACTAATCTTTTGGCTTGTGATCTGGTTTCATAATGGGGATGACGGGTGAGTTGTTGACAAAGTGCGATCGCATCTTCTGAACGTCCCGCAGCTTCATAAGCATTTACCAACCAAATGTCTACTTCACCTCCAAAGCGTGTATTTTTTGCTAATAAGGAACTAGCTTTTTCTAAGTTTTCCACAGATTCCCGATATTGTCCATTTTCAAAAGCTACTTTTCCAGCAATGTAACGATTTTTCGCAATTTCTAAACTTTCTGTAGTCATTAGTCATTAGTCATTAGTTATTAGTCATGAGTCATTAGTTATTGGTTATTGGTTATTGGTTATTAGTTATTAGTTATTAGTCATGAGTCATTAGTTATGAGTCATTAGTTATTGGTTACTCTTCCCAGTCACCAGTCACCAATTACCAATTACCAATTACCAATTACCAATTACCAATCACCAATCACCAATCACCAGTCCCCAGTCCCCAGCGATGCACTGAGCTTGTCGAAGTGTCCCCAGTCCCCAGTCCCCAATCACCAATTTATCATTTAACTTGAGAACCTAAAATCATTGTACCAATTCCCACATCTGTAAAAATTTCTAACAATAATGCGTGAGGAATGCGACCATCAATAATGTGTGCAGCTTTGACTCCTTGAGCGAGCGATCGCACACAACAAGTCACTTTAGGAATCATGCCTCCACTAACTATACCATCGTTAATCAATTGACGCGCTTCAGGAATATCTACTTTAGGAATTAAGGTAGATGGGTCTTTGTAATCGGTTAAAATACCCCGTGTATCCGTCAGCAAAATTAACTTTTCTGCTCCTAAAGCAGCTGCTATTTCTCCCGCTACGGTATCAGCATTAATATTATAAGCTTGTCCGTTATCATCAGCAGCGACGCTAGAAACCACGGGAATATAACCATTACTGGCGAGAGTTTCTAATATCTTGATGTTAACATTACTGACTTCCCCTACAAAACCAATACCTTCATCACCTTGAGGACGAGCAGTAATTAAATTACCATCTTTACCGCACAGTCCCACAGCCATACCCCCAGCTTGGTTAATCAGAGCCACAATTTCTTTATTGACTCGGCCGACTAACACCATTTCTACCACATCCATTGTTGGTGCATCGGTGACACGCAAACCATTCTTAAATTGTGCTTCAATTCCCAGTTTACCCAACCAACTGTTAATTTCTGGACCACCACCATGTACTAAAATTGGTCGCAAGCCTACACAGGATAAAAATACAATGTCACGGATAACTTTATCTTTGAGGCTACCGTCTTTCATGGCCGCACCTCCGTATTTGACAACAACGGTACGACCTGAGAATTTTTGAATGTAGGGTAGTGCTTCGCTGAGAACTTCGACGCGATTAGCTTCCGCTTGCCTGATATACTCGGTATCGTTAATCATTTTGAGAATTGGCTAATTTTCAATTTTGAGGATGCAGGATTTTTACATGATCAAAACATGAAAATACCCTAGCATCACAAAATATCCTCAGATCAATTTTGGTGTTGGGAAACTTGAGTTTTGAGAACACTAGGTATTGCTGCTAGTATCGTTGCCACAATTTGTTCTGGGGTTTGCTCCTGGGTGATGGTAATATGTAAGTCAGCTTGGGAGTAAAGCGGTTGACGTTGTTGCAGGAGCGATCGCAATTTACTTTCAGGATTAGAATCTTGTAAAAGTGGCCTTGTAGTGTCTTCTAACAACCTATTAAAAATTGTTTCCACGCTGCAATCTAACCAAACTATCAACCCATGATGTAGATAACTCCAGTTTTCTTGTCGCAAGACAATACCCCCACCAGTAGCTATAGTTAATTTAGTATAAGCACAAACTTGAGCTAACACATCACTTTCCAACTGCCGAAACCCAGTTTCACCTTCATCAGTAAATATATCATTAATGGATTTACCAGCAGCTTTAACTATGACATCATCAGTATCTATAAAACCATAACCCAATTCTTGAGCCAGTAACCGCCCAACTGTGGTTTTACCGACACCCATCATCCCAATTAAATACAGGTTGACTCCTCTTAATAAATTACTCATAACTTACTCACCAGTCTGATTCATTTACGCTGAACATTTCTGAGCATTGATTGACAAAGCTCGAACTCTTGACTCCAATTAATAATTTTTACATTTTATAGGAAATAGGCAAAAACCCCCTAACTGGTGATAGTTAGGGGATTATTTTTTGTAATGCAAAAAATTACACATATAACGCTTGACAGATTTGGTAGAAAATTAGTAGAAAGTCCAAATAGAGAGTTTTGCACTTTCTACCACCTGTACCTTAAAAACCAGACACAGTAAGGCTTATAAGCTATGGAGTTAAGCGGAATCGAACCGCTGACCTCTTCAATGCCATTGAAGCGCTCTACCAATTGAGCTATAACCCCGTAGGTTGCATTAGCAATTATGCCAGATTATTTCCATTTAGTCAACTGTGTTCGTAAATAATCCCGACCATTGTAGATGCGGCCGGGATAATGAATCACAAAAGACGAGATGAGATGTAAATCCTAGATTCTACCAATGTTATGCAATCCCAAGATAATACCAGCGCCTAAGATATGACCAAAAGCGGCAGTAGCAAGTATAGCAGGTAAACCAAAACCACCAAAGAATTGAGGTGCGGGTGCTGCGGGTTCAGCACTGGGATATTGAATTGTAAATTTACCAAAGGCGATCGCAATAATATTGGCGATGATCATAATGATGCCAACGGTAGGAGACCATTCTAGGGGTGTAGTTGCAGCAGCGATTAGAGTAGAAGTCAACATCCGATTTTCTCCTCAGATTACAGAATTAGGGGCTGATAATCTTCATAATTACTAATAAAATTCAACCAATGTCCCAATTTTGCAGCATTATTTAATATTTTTTTGAATTACTTCATAATTGGTGATTGGGGACTGAAGACTGGGGACTGGGGACTGGGGACTGGGAAAGAAAGGGAAGAAAGGGAAGTTAATAACCCAATCACCAATCACTAATCCCCAGTCAACTGCGATCGCTCTTAAAGATCGCAGATCATTTACACTCAACATAAGACTGATTTATTTTCTAGATTTACTATGTCCTTGAGTCTTGACTCCTTACCACCTGCTTTAGCCAAGATTGTGCAACGCTTTCAACGTGCTTCTGATCCAAAGCGCCGTTATGAACAATTAATCTGGTATGCTCAAAAATTACCAGAGTTTCCCGAAGCTGATAAAATCTCCGAAAATAAAGTCCCTGGTTGTGTCTCTCAGGTATATGTCACAGCTTCACTCAATGATGGCAAGGTGGTTTTTCAGGGAGATTCTGATTCTCAACTGACTAAGGGACTGGTAGCACTTTTAATAGAAGGGTTAAACGGATCATCACCTAATGAAATTGTACAACTAACTCCTGATTTTATTCAAGCCACAGGGTTAAATGTCAGCCTCACACCTTCCCGCGCTAATGGGTTTTACAACATTTTTAAAACTATGCAGAAAAAAGCATCGGAAATAGGGGTGTAGGGGTTAGTAGCTAGTTACTGTTTTCTTAACCAATACTAACAAATACTCACATTTACTGAAAATTTCCTGTCATCTTTTGCTTTGTGACAGAATTACAGTAAAATCACTGTATGCTACTAGGATTCAA
>NZ_BJCE01000116.1:0-17454 GCF_005402885.1 Sphaerospermopsis reniformis | reverse complement strand
AATTGCCGATGTCACCACAAAAGACAACACAGAAATTACACCTGTTACTTCATCATCTATATTATCAGAGATTCAGTTAAATGCGAAGTTAGAAAATAATCAAATTAAGTCAGAAAACCAAACATCGGAAATTGCCGATGTCACCACAAAAGACAACACAGAAATTACACCTGTTACTTCATCACCTATATTATCAGAGATTCAGTTAAATGCGAAGTTAGAAAATAATCAAATTCAGTCAGAAAATCAAACATCAGAAATTACACCTGTTATTCCCACAAACATCTCACCAAAATCTGAAGAAGTTCATACACCAGATGATAGACGATATGCAGCGATAATTAAACCAGAGAATGCTGATATATCCTTACCAAAAATTCCCGATAATTTGCCGATTTTGAGAAATAACATTGATAATGAACAAATAACCGCATCTGAATCAATATCAGAGTCAATTTTGGCATTTGAAAACCTTGATTTATCAACTTTTATTAATCACTCACATATATCAGATATATCAGAAAATTCATCTCCTCAAGACAATGAAGACAAAAATTCTAACATTGACATTGAAGCAAATACCGTCTTAAATAATTTACCAGCTTTACCAGCACCTAAAGGTTATGCTACTGGTGGCCAAGTCACCACAACCGCAGTGGAAAATTATCAACCAGTAGCACCTTCTGATACAGTACCTGCAATGCTGACACCAGGAGAATTTGTCATCAACGCTAAAGATGCACAGAAAAATATCCACATACTTAAACATATTAATACTGGCGGTTCACCAGAGGAAATAATCTCGCTTAAATTAGATGTAACTGATAGCAAAACGCCTGAACCAACCAACTTTTCAGACTCTACGACTAAAGTAGATTCTTTTGTAGATAATACATTACAGCGCAAAGAAGCTGAACGAGAAGAACCAACTGTTTTAAATTCTCCTTCCCTGGGTGTAGAAATTGGGAAACAAAGACTTTCCAGAATGAACTCTCTACAAATTAATCCACAACTTAATACACAAATGAATTCAGTAGAAAATACAACTAAAACTTACACAGAATCAACCCCCAATTATTCATCACCTACTTTAATTTTCCGTAAGAATAATTCAAATACCAACACACAAACACCATCTGAATGGACAAGTATTGAAGAACTATTAAATAGTAGTAATAATCAATTCAATAATTATAACTTTAATAGTAGAGAGAGTAACTGGCAAAATGCACCATCTTCTCAAGTTGCATCATCAGAACCATCACAAGCATCACATATTTTTACCAAACGACTTTCTACACCTCAAGGTTTTGCAAATGGAGGAGAAGTTACAGCACCAGATATATTAAGAGATATCGCACCCATAACAGAGACGATACAAAACCCATACACATCCTTACCAACAGAAGAAAATGAAAGTAATGAAAATAATAAAGATGATAATGCAAAACTTGAAGCTTTAGCCCAAGAAATTTATTACAGATTACGACAAAGAATAGAAATAGAAAGAGAACGTCAAGGAAAATATATAGGTCGTTTACCTTGGTGATTCTATTTTATATTTTATATTTTATATTTTGGATTTTATATTTTGGATTTTGGATTTTGGATTTTGGATTGAAAATAGACTGCTGTATTAAGGAGGAAAAATAAAATGGCAAATCAAAAACTGGTAAAAGCAAAACTCGTAGCTTATAACGGAGAAGCACCAGACATTGAATTAATGTTTAATCCCGCAGATATTAGTTTTTCTAGAACAGTAAATTGGTCAAGTCAGCAAGGAAATAGAAGTACTACCTTACTTCCTAAAGTTAACTTTTCCGGTGTTGAACCTTATAAATTTACCTTAAAACAGTTAATATTCGATACCTATGAAACCAAAAAATCAGTAATGAAAGAGTATATAGATAACATCAAAAAAGGAGTAGAAACTATTAATGGTTCACCAGATAAACGTCCACCTGTTTACATATTAACTTGGGGAAGCGAATATTTTTATTGTGTCATGACCAGTTTAACTTACACATTAAATATGTTCTTAAATGACGGTACACCAGTAAGGGCAATAGTAGATATATCCTTACAAGAAGTAGATAAAAATAATATGCCAGGAGGTAGAGAATCAGCTTCTCAAGGTGCAGCCAGACAAGCAGACTCGCGGATTTAATAAATAATTCAATCAATATTCAATCAATATTCAATCAATAGTTGACAAAATTACAGCAGATTGCAAATCAAGGAGTACAGAATCAAAATTAAAACCTATACACCAAGCCAGTTTTACTCCTGACTCCTGCTGCATTGATATACATTTTATCTCATGAAATAAAAACTAAAATCTTATGCCAGACAAAAGCCTGTATTTAAGTGAACCAAAAATTCAAATAGAAGGACAAGACGCTTCACCGGAATTAATGAAAGATTTATTAGAAATTACCGTAGAAGAGAGTCTGCATTTACCAGCAATGTTTACCCTGGTAATACATAATAGTTATCTGAGTACAGTTGAACGTGCAGAATACCAAGAATGGAGACACGAAAAGCTGTTTAAAATTGGCACACAAATCAAAATTGGGTTTATTTCCAGCACTACCCAAGATAGTAATTTTAAGAAAAAAGACGAACAGAATTTAATTGAAGGGGAAGTGACAGCAATAGAAGTTCACTTTAATGAAAAAACCGAAGCACCCATTATTATTCGTGGTTATGATGTTTCCCATCGGTTGCATAGAGGGCGTTATAATCGTTCTTTCTTGAATCAAATGGATAGCGATATAGTCAAACAAATTATAGGAGAAACGGGAATTTCACCAGGTAAAATAGATTCTAGTGGCGTAAACCATGAATATGTGTTTCAAGAAAACCAAACTAACATGGAATTTTTGAGAGAAAGGGCGGCGCGGATAGGGTATGAATTATTTATTCAGGATGGAAAATTAAACTTTTGTCAACCAGAAAGCAAGGAATCTTTAAGCTTAAAATGGTTAAATGAAATTAGTAAATTTAGTGTGCGTGTTACCAATGCAGAACAAGTGAAAGCAGTAGAAGTGAGGAGTTGGGACTTTACCCAAAAGAAATTAATTACCTCAGAAGTAACAGCAGAAAAAGTAATTACAGAAACAGGAAATGGCAAAGGAAGCAAAACAAGTACAGCATTCAAAGGTAAACCATCCAATCCAAAAATGATCGTTGTAGATAAACCTGTTGCTACAGAAAACGAAGCTAAAAAAATGGCTCAAGCTTTGTGTGATGAGCTGGGGGGAGAATTTGTTTATGCAGATGCTCAAGCTTATGGAAACCCCAAAATTAGACCAGGGAGGCTAATCAATATTCAAGATATCGGCGATCGCTATAGTGGAAAATATTATGTCACCGAAACACGCCACTTTTATAATCAAAGAGTCTACACCACAAATTTTAGTGTGCGGGGGTTAAGAGCAGGTAATTTATTTTCTACTTTATCAACACAAACACACCTGCAACCAGGACAAACTTTTTTAATAGGAATAGTCACCAATAATAAAGATCCCAAAGGTTGGGGAAGAGTAAAAGTAAAGTTTCCTACACTCAGTGAAGAACATGAAAGTCACTGGGCTAGAGTAGTAACTGCGGGTGCAGGACCCAATCGAGGTTTTGATTGTTTACCAGAAGTAAATGATGAAGTTTTAGTAGGGTTTGAACATGGAGATATTCACCGTCCTTACATCATTGGTAATGTGTGGAATGGAAAAGACGCACCACCAGAAAAAGTAGATGATTCAGTTGTTAAAGGAGTGCGATTACGTACTTTTAAAACCCGCACAGGACACACCATGCAATTTGTAGAAGAAGATAAAGGAGGAAGTAAAACAGGTATTCGTTTAGAAACCACCAAAGGACACAAAATTTATCTCAATGATAGTGAACAATTTATTGAGATTAAAACAAAAGGCGGTCATACTATTAAAATGGATGACAGAGGTAAAACAATTTCAATAGAAACCTCCGGTAAACATAGCATTAAAATGAGCGATGCTAGTAAATCAGTTACCATCAAATCAACAGGCAATATGTCAATAGAAGCCCAGGGAAATCTTGACATTAAAGCTAATGGTGTAATCACCGTCAAAGGTTCATTAATTAAATTAAATTAATAATGACTTATGCACAAGTCACGGAATAACGAACCACAGAGGCACAGAGATCACAGAGAAATAAGAGTTTTAGAGATATTTTGTGTAATTCTATTCTCCTGACTCCTGACTCCTGACTCCTGACTCCTAACTCCTGACTCCTAACTCTAATTATGTCCAAACCAGCAGCCAGAATTACCGATAACGTAGCCCATCCCTTACCCCCAGTATTAACAGGCGGACCCGGTAGCCATAATGTACTGATAGGCAACTTACCAGCATGGAGGGGGATACCAGCGGCCGCAGTTGCCGCTTTACAGTCTGCCAAACAAGCAAGCGATACAGCCATCCAAGCCGCTGAAGCTGCCACCAAAGCCGCAGCAGGTACACCAGGCGCACCAGCGGCCTTAGCTGCTGAACAAGCTGCCAAAGCCACCGCCTCGGCGACAATGAGTAGCATGATTTCCGCTGCTGCTGCCTCCTCACCTCCGGGAATGGCAGATATTCATCAATGTGCTACACCCTTACCCGTACCACCCCACGGACCAGGTGTAGTTATTGATGGTAGTAAAACAGTATTAATCAATGGTTTACCCGCCTGTCGTATGGGCGATACCATTCTAGAAGCATTGGGTCCGACTAATAAAATTGTCAAAGGAGAGATGACAGTTTTGATCGGTGGATAATTATCTATTCCCAATTCCCAATTCCCAATTCCCAATTCCCAATTCCCAATGAATTACTCGACTTTTGGCGAATAGGCTTATACCTGTAATGTCGGTATCTTAGAGAATTAAAGATTTAATAAATCCTGAAATCCTGGATATTATCTCGACTTACTTCGACATAGTTCGACTACGCTCACTAACCACTCAGTACAAGTCGCGGTAGTTGAGCGTAGTCGAAACTCGATAACCACCTGATTCTTACAGTTATGGTCTATAGCCAACAAAACGAAAGAGATTATTTAGGTACTGGTTGGGCTTTCCCGTTGCAGTTGAACTTGCAAGGGGGAATAAAACTCAGCAGTGATGCTCAAAAAGTTAAAGAGTCTATCTGGATTATCCTTCGTACAGGGGTGGGTGAACGAGTTTATCGCCCTAACTTCGGTTCGCGCTTGTCAGAGTTGGCCTTTGCACCATTGAATACTGATACTCTACTGCGAATACGTCTCTATGTTTTAGAAGCTTTGGAAGTTTGGGAACCCAGAATTATTGTAGATGAGGTGTTGACCGAACCTGACCCTGTGCTGGGCAAAGTAGAGATCATTATCAACTATCGGCTCAAGGATTATGCTGATATTCAGAGCTTTGTTTATCCATTCTATTTGCTGGCTGCTGGGAAGTAACTTGTAATATTAAGCCCTGTTAATTACTAATAATTCTCTTGTTCCCTGTTCCCTGTTCCCCATCCAAACAGATATGATAACTATTCAAATAGACATGATATGAAATTTGACTTTTTACCACAATTACCTACTTCTAACTTAGACGATCGCACCTTCGATGACTTGGTGGAAGAAAGTCTCATGCGTATCCCGCGCTACTGTCCCGAATGGACAGACCACAACTTGAGCGATCCAGGGATTACGCTGATAGAAGTATTTGCTTGGTTAACTGACCAAATGTTACTCAGGTTTAACCAAGTCCCACGTAAAAATTATGTCGCTTTTTTAGAATTATTAGGTATTCGGCTGCAACCACCAGCCCCAGCCCATACAGAATTAACTTTTTATTTAAGTTCTGATCTACCTCAAGCATACACCATTCCCGCAGGTCTGGAAGTTTCCACGGTACGCACTGAAACTACACCAGCTATTACCTTCAGTACAGATTCACCTTTAATTATTGGTAAACCCCAGATTCAGCATTTTTTAACCGCCCAAACCACAGAAGACACCCCCCAATCTCTGCGAGAAAGATTGGTGAACTCCTGGACTCGTCAAAACAACGGTTTCTGGACTGGTAATGAACAAGCTATATTTAACGAACAACCCCAACCGGGAAACTGTTTTTATTTAGTAATTAATGGTGATGCAGCTTTGGATGGTAATGTGTTAGAAATTACTTTCCAAGGAGCAGCAGCCACACCGACAGGAATTGATCCCAATCAACCGCCCCGATACTGGGAAGCTTGGGATGGGGAAAATTGGCAACCAGTGTTATTCAAAGAAACAGACGACCATACCAGAGGTTTCAGTTTTTACGAAATTGAACAACAAGGTAGTAATGCTGCCCAAGGTGCTGATGTGCGGCTGCATTTACCCCAAACTTGGCCTGTAACAACATTTACCGTGTATCGTGGACGCTGGCTACGCTGTCGGTATACTACCCCAGGTAGCAATCAAGGGGTTTATAATCGTCCACCGCAAATCACTGGGTTAGGAGTGCGGTCTATAGGTGGTACTGTTAGAGCTACCCATAGTACCCTGATTCAAGATGAACGCTTAGGTATAAGTAACGGTAAACCAGGGCAAATTTTTCAATTACTCATGACACCAGTATTAGAACGTCGAGAAAATGAGTATATTGTTGTCACTCCCCCCGGTGGTTTACCCCAGACTTGGCAGGAAGTGAGAGATTTTGCTGATTCTGGACCCCAAGACCGTCATTACACCATTGATTCTATTACTGGTGCTGTGCAGTTTGGTCCATTGATTCGAGAACCAGGACAACTCAAACGCCAAACAAAACAGCGATCGCGCATTCAACAATCCAGCACAGAAGACACCGTTGTACAATTTAGTGATATTGATAACGCCCAAGAACATCAATATGGAGCCGTACCGCCACGGGGTGCAGAAATCAGAATGCTGGCTTATCGCACAGGAGGCGGTAGAGAAGGTAACGTCCAAAGTGGCGCACTCCAATTTTTAAAGTCCGCATTTCCCTATGTGGGTAGTGTAATAAATTATCAACCAGCCATTAATGGTGCAGATGGGGAATCTCTAGAACAAGCAGTCATCAGAGCGCCGCGCATCCTGCGTACCCGTGATCGAGCAGTCACAGCAGAAGATTTTGAAGTTTTAACACAACAAGCAGGAGCAGGAGCGATCGCCAGGGTGCGGTGTTTACCAGCCAATGCTACCAGACAAGCAGGTACAGTAGGTTTACTGATTGTTCCCTATGCAAATACAGACGGAATTGAATTTGGCGAAGGTATTGCACCACAACAATTTGCTCTGAGTCCCGCACTACAAGAACAAATTCTGCAATACTTGGATGAGAGAAAATTATTAGGCGTACAAATCCAACTGCAAGAACCACAATACGTAGGTGTTTCTGTACAAACAGAGGTAATTTTAGAACCTGCCTATAACAACCCTTTAGCCAGAGCAGAAATCCTTCGTCATCTGAGAGTATCCCTGTATAAATATCTCAACCCCTTAACTGGAGGCTTAGAAGGCAAAGGTTGGCCTTTTGGAAGACCAGTTTACACCTCAGATATTATCGCCTTAATGCAGCAAACCCCCGGTGTCCGTTATTTAGGGCGAGTCTTGCTATTTGCTATCCGCAAAGAAGGAGATACATGGAGGCGGCAATCTTCCCCAGAACAAGTAATAGATCCCGGCGCACAAGGTTTAATCTGTTCTTGGGCTGATAATAACCTGCGTTCTGGGCATGATATCCAAATCAGTAATCTTTAAATCAACAAACTTTAAGGAAAGATTTTATGGTGCAAAGTCGTTCCAGTCCTGCTATTCGTATTCACTTAACCCCAATGCAAATTCCTGAAGCAGTACCAGGAGCAGGTTTAACATTTGCAGGGACAGAAAGCATGGATGCAGCAGCACAGAGTTTAGTCTTGCATCCAGGAGAACCCAGCGAAATGGTTGTGCAAGTACAGAACTTAGAACAACGGCCTGTGAGGGTAAGTTTAAAAGTTGAAGGTAACTTTCCTGCTGATTGGTGTCAAATAGGTGGCACAGAAGGCAGTGAAATTCCCCCACGGGGACAAATGGATGCTGTACTTTATTTTTCTGTTCCTGCCAGCTTTTTTGAAGATCAACAGGCAATTGTTCCCGGACAACAAGATAAATTAAATCTGAATTTTCGCAGCTTAGTTGTTATTAATATTGACTCAGGAACAGAGAGAGAACAAATTCAACACAGCGATTACTTTGATTTATATGTTCGTCCCTACAGTTCCTACATGGAATTTTTACCTGTTTTATATCGGGAAGTAGACTTGATTGGTCGCTTCATGAAAATATTTGAACAGGCTTATCAACCAGCCATTGATAGTTTTAACGTCTTATGGGCAAATCTTGACCCCTTAACAGCACCAAAAGCACTATTACCATTTTTAGCTCACTGGGTGGCTTGGGAAGTAGATTCAGTCTGGAATTTACATCAACAACGGCGTTTAATTCGTCGTGCAGTTGAGCTTTATCGTTGGCGAGGAACTCGTAAAGGTTTGCGGTTATATTTACATCTTTATACAGGTTTACCTTTAGATGAGGATATACCTAATGAAACTGATAAACATATTAGTATTACCGAACCTTTTGGACCTAGTTTTGTTTTGGGTACAGCACAATTAGGTAGTGCAGTTTTAGCAGGTGGTGAACCATTTCATTTTCTAGTTTGTTTGCGCCCCCATCACCGGAATATGAACCTCAATCAACAATTAATTCGCCGAATAATTGAGCAAGAAAAACCCGCTTTTTGTACTTATGATTTAGTGATAGAAAATTTGAGATAAGGAGTCAAAAGGCAGGAGGCAGGAGACAGGAGGTAAAAGTTAATATTCTCCCCCTGCTTCCCCAGTCCCCAGTCACCTATTCCCTATTCCCCGCCCAAACAGATATGATAATTATTCAAACGGACATTATATGACTCATCCTTTCCCACCTCCACACATCCAACCTTTAGAAAGGTTACAACCAACTGATGGTTTACTGATTAATGCAGAACGTTGGAGTAAAGCTCATGAATATCATCGTCTGCGTCAAAATACCCACTATCAAAGTTTAAATCAACCAGGAATTGTTTGTGGTTTAGGTGTGCGGCTAATTCCTGCACCCCGTCAATTTGAAGCTAAATATCGAGATGGACGTTGGGTACAAATTCAACCAGGAATTGCTATTGATATGAATGGCAATTTGATAGTTGTACCTACATCTTATGATTTTCCTATTGATTTAGAAGTAGCTACTTCTGAACCGCTGATGATTTACTTAGTAGTCAGCTATGTAGATCCTAATGAATTACGGCGTGGACAGCAAAGAGATGTTGTCCAAGAAACCTATCGTATTGATCAAAGAAACTCTACACCAGATGTTTCCGAAATAGAAATTTGTCGCATACTTTTAGAACCAGGACAAAATTCAATTATTCAGCCAGCGGATGCTTTTTATCCTGGTTATAATAATATTGATTTACGTTATCGTCGTCATGCCCAGGCACGTCCTCAAGCCTTAGTGAAAATTGCACAAGTTTCTCATAGTGATGGTGAATATGCTCGCAATTTTTTCAACCTTGCTTACTTATTGCAATCCGTAGAACCTTTATACCCAAATTTGCGCGGTGCTGATGAACCTAGTGAGGTTTCCCTATCAGAAAATATCCAAGAATATGATTTACTTTATCTTACAGGTAGAGAGTCACTATCTTTGAATAATGTTGAGTTGGAATCACTAAGAAATTATTTAAATTTAGGTGGCACATTGTTAATTGATGCCCCTTTAGATGCTAATGCTTTAATTGAAAGTATCCAGGCCTTAGCACAACAATTAGAAAGTCCTTTAAGACCATTAACAGAGTTACGAAGAAGTCACCCTTTAAGGACAAAACCTTTCTTGTTTGCTGCTTTACCTATAATCAATCAACAGTTAATCCAATTATTTTTAGGTGGGGGAATAATTTTAATAGTTGGTGATTTAGCATCTGCATGGGGAATAGATAGAGAATTTAATTTACCCCGGTTAACTATTCGCACAGCCCAGGAATTAGGAATTAATATACTTAACTATGCTTGTCAAAGAAGAAAGTTGATAGGTTTGCAACAAGAGGACAGTTCAGGAAAGTGGTAGTTTTGAGAGGGATCGATAGTATTTTGTATTCTGTTCCCTTTTCCCTAGTCTTCACAGATAACTTTTTGATGCCACCTCTACGTGGGAAGTAACAATGTGATAAAAGTTACGGAATACTACTTTTAAAACATCCTCTAAGACCAAAAAACTCTGCACCTCACCCTTTTTGGTAAATCCTACAAGTGGAACAGCCATCTTGCCTGTTCCATAATACTCCAGAATATTAGGATGTAACAGCTTATGAAATCATTGATTTTGATTATTTTGTGTCACTACGCTAGTCCTGTTCTTCTGTACTTCTGTAATCAGTGATTCAAAATCACTATTATTATTACCACCTCTAGTCAATAAATCCCTAATTCTATTAGTGATAGAATCCAAATTTCTAGACATTAAACTACTTAGACTTTTCACAAGGTTTTTCAACTTCTCAAACATACTCAGTTCGACAGTTAAATATTCATTACCACGGGGATATACAACCTTGCCTTTTTCTGTCTCGTAATATTCACCTTCAGGCATCAACATTGATTTTAGCGGGTTTTCTTGCCTTGCCATGTCTACTTGGGGGGGTTTATTACTTAGGAATAAGACATCATAAATTTTGCCATTCCAACTAGCCCAATAATGATTTTGGAAGAACCACCTCTTACCATGATCACAATTGCGCTTTCTGCCTTGGTAAACAGTTTCGTCCGCTTCACTTAAAAAGGGTTTCTTAATTTGTTCAATCGTCACATTTGGAATACCAAAATATTCTTGCGCTACTGTTTGAAATGCTTCAGCTAAGGTTCTACAATCTCCTTCTCTTGTTCCTGTTAACAGAGTTGTCCCCTGTTTATAAGTCATTGTGTATTTAAATGATATGTTTTTGAAATTATTCAACAATTGTTCTAGGATTTTTTCCTGTGGTGAATTTTCATCTATGCCTTTAACTAATTCCTTCCCTACTACATGATTATTCAAAAACTGTTGTTTGGGATTAGCAGCGCTGTTATCTGCTGTTGCCACATTGCCAGCTTCATTTTGGCTAGTTGCAGTCTGTGAAGTTTGCTGTTTTTGGATGGTATCTTGATTAATTTGATTAACTACATTCGAGGCAACTGTATCTGCTTCTTGTTCATATTGGTCTCCTGGTTGACTAATATTTAACTTTGCCTGTACCAGTGATGGTGAACCAGAAGATGATATTTTTTCAGGATGACGAAAAGCTATTTGTCCCAGGTTGTGACCAAAACCATACCCTTGTTGAACGCGACTATATAACACATCATTCATTTTGGCTTGTAACAGGGTCAGTTGTGTTTGTCCTTCTGGGGTGATGGTGCCATGTTTAGCTTGCAGTTGTAATTTTGTCGCTTCTATTTGATTTTGTTGAAATTCTTGATTTTCAATGTCTGTTTGTGACAGGGTTTTATTTGTGTGCTGTTGAGTTTTGTTAGTAGATGGGCGTGACTGAAACTGAGTTTCTTCTGACTGGATAGCCAAGGAGTCAGCTTTTTTGGAAATTTGCAACCTTTGTTTCATCGCTCACCTCACAGATTGACATAGGTAATCAATTAAATATTATCTCACTTAGCTACAGGTATGACAGTTTCGACTTTAGTCTAGTTTTTGGGGTTGAGATGGAATAGCTGGCGATCGCAGTAACACCTCCTACAAGAGATAGGTGATCGCACTGTTCACCTGACATTATTTATTCCCGTTCCTTGATCATTCTCAACTCTTTAAAAAATCATCAATATTTTTTTTTATATCTTCTTTGATTTCTTGATTCAGCAAGGTAGATTCTAGTTTATTTATTTGATTATTAATTATTTTTTTAAGTTTCTGGCGTAATAATTCGTGATTTCCCCATGTTTTACTATCAATCCTTAGTAAAGCTAGTAGTAAATCTCCTGGATAGAAATCTCCAGCTACTAAAATATCTTTTTCTAGACTTCTTATTGCTAAAGGAATCACATAATTTAGTCCAATTTCTTGGCTAATTAATATTCTGATTTCTTCAGTATCTAGAGCATGAATTGGTTTCTTTCTCAATTTATAACATTCTTTCACTAAGCGAGGGGCATCTTCGGGAGATTCACCCCAGTAATTAGCTTCGAGTTGTTCTAAAGATTTTTGTTGATTCATCTTCATCTACCTTTAATTAATTTTTGAATCTTAATTAAATCCCACCTTGCACTTTGATCAGAACATTTTGTATTTCATCTTTTTGTCTGGATACTGTCGATAGTAGGCGTTTAGCTTCCTCTAACGTATCACCTTCAAATTCTGAGTTTTTAATACTATTCTTTAATTGATCTAGTTGATTTCCTAATCCTTTGAGAGCGTCATTAACCTCTTTTAGATGATCATATTGTTTACCTCCAATTTTCACTGGCTCTCCTAAAATATCTTTGGCAGCACCTGCTAAATCATCCTCTGTTAAGTGTTCTGCCAAACGATTTACTTTATTAGTAAATGCTTCTAGTTTATCTTTGCCCTTACCTGTTAATTTAGCACTAAGATTAATTTTTTTTAGAGTTTTACTGGCAGCGGTTGTCACTAACTGAACTTTTTTTTCTAAAAACTTAACGCGTTCCCATAGTTTATCTAACTTTTTAGTAAAAGAGGCTATTCCATAAATATCTCCCGCTACTGGTATCAGTTCAAGACCTATTTCCCACCAGGAGCTATCCATAATACTTAGAATGTCATCAGCATCTTTAATAAATTGTTTAGCAAATTGCTTAGACATATACTGTTGAAGTCTACTTTTAATCTGATTTTCTATAAATTCTTGTATAGCTTTTTTAGCTGCTGCTTTCACTCCTTGTTTAGCTAGAGCAGAAACCGGACTTTTTTGAATATAAGTTCCAGAACTTAGGGATAATTGCTGCACTACATGAGTCAACTCATGCGCCGTCAACTGATTATTTCCCGGTGCTTTCCCCTCTCCATAGTACACATCACTACCATGAGTAAATGCCTGTGCCCCTAACTGTCGGTTCATCTGCACTGCGGTACTATCCGTATGCACTCGCACCTGACTAAAATCAGCACCAAAGCGAGGTTTCATGAAACTTCGCACGTTATCCGCTAACGGACTCCCTCCTCCTTTACTACTATTTAGCCGACTCTCAATACTATCCCCATCTGCCAAGTTACCATGACTTGCCGTTTGTAATGCAGGCTTGGTTTGTAATTCTTCCTCCTGTGATATTGCCTCCCGTTGTATAGCAGTAGCAGGTATTGACATGACTCGATGAGCCATCATGTCGGCTTCCTGTTCATATTTATCCCCTGGTTCTCCCACTGTTAACTTTGCCTGGGGACGACGAAAAGATATGCGACTAATGTCGTGAGTAATGGGCTGTTCGTTGATGGCTTGTTGTTCAGACTGTTCTGGTTGCTGTTGAGTTGATACTTCAGTTGCTGTTTGCATGACATTATTTGTTGTCAAACCAAAGCCCCGCACTGGATTTGCCAGCGTCGGAGTTGTGGGTGAGACAAGGGACGAATGGTAAAAAGTTGATGTGGCTGTTTTCTTACGGGCAAAGGTGCGATCGCTCATCCCTCCCTCCATTTATCGCTGAGACGAAGCTGATGTTTTTAATTTTATGGTTTTTTAGATGGCGATCGCTTTCGACCTAAGTGTAATTTTCTCTCCTCAAACCCAACCACCAATTTCTACCTCTGTTAAAGATTTCTCTAACTTAGCGTATTCTGTCCGCGCTGCTCGTAATAAATGTTTCATCTGCACTGGCTCACCCACATCCGCAGCCAAAAAAGCTGCATTTAAGGCTATATTACGAATATTGCCCCCAGTCACACTTAACTGCGCTAATTTCTTGGCATCTAAATCATGAGTTGGTGTACTTTTTGGGTAAACCCGTCGCCAAATTTCCGCACGTTGCACTGCATCTGGAAAAGGAAATTGAATTGCAAACCGAATTCGTCTTTGAAAAGCTGTATCTAGAGAATTTTTCAGGTTTGTGGTTAGAATTGCTAACCCTGGATAACTTTCCATCCGTTGCAGCAAATAGCTAACTTCTATGTTGGCATGACGATCATGGCTATCTTTAACTTCGCTACGTTTACCAAACAAAGCATCCGCTTCATCAAATAATAGGATCACTCCCCCTTCTTCTGCTGCATCAAATACCCGACGCAGATTTTTCTCAGTTTCACCAATATATTTACTCACTACGGATGATAAGTCAATGCGATATAAATCTAAGTTTAATTCATGAGCCAATACTTCCGCTGCTAGGGTTTTTCCTGTACCACTACCCCCAAAAAATAAGGCACTAATCCCTAAACCGCGAGTATTTTTAGCTGCAAATCCCCAGGTTTGATATACTGTAGCTCGTTGACGGACGTGAGCCGCTATTTCTCTTAACATTTCGGATTGGGCTGGAGGTAATACTAAATCTTCCCATCTGGCACTGGGGGGAATACGCTGTGCTAGTTCATCTAACCGGGGGCGGGCTTGTTTGCGGCAAGCATCCCATAAAATCCTGCTGATATCTTTTTCTTGCTCCTGGGCTAATTTTCCGGACGCTTCTGCATAAGCAGCGCGAATGGTGGTAGGACTAAGGTTAAATTGTGCTACTAATTTTTTGAATTGTCCGTTTAATTGCGGTTCTAGATGGAATAGGGTTTTTTGCCAAAGTATGGTTTGTTCTTCGGTGGTGGGTTTGTGAACATCAAAACTGACTACGGGGCGTTGCTGTATTGCCATTCTTTCCCGACTTGTCACCAACACAAAACCATTGATCCGTTCTAGAAAACGTCCGATATGATGAGTGCGATCGCCTTCTGTAATGTCAACTTTATCACAGTCAATCAATAAAGCACTTTGACTGAGAATAGCCTCTCTTTCCCACAACCGCAACAAAGTTTCCATCTCCATTGGAGCAGAAGGAATAACTTGAGCAGACATGATATGTATTGTCATTCCTAGCATTTTACAGACTGTGGCAGCGATCGCTCGTTTGCTAGTAGGTTCAATGCCACATAATTGTAAAATTGGTAACTTTTCTTTTTGAGATGCTTGCATCCAGACGGCTGCTATTTGTTCGGCTATTTGTTGCTGTGAAGCGACTAATTCTCCTGCCTCTGGTAAAGGTTCAACAATTCCCGCCAGTCTTTCATCCAGGTATTGTGTACCGATAAGATAGTGTAAAATTCTTTCATCAATTCGCAGAGGACTAAGAGTTAAAGCTCTACCTTCACCTAGCTCAATTAACCGCCAATATCGTAGTTTACTATCAGGGGCGATCGCATCCCAATGGGAATTTGGTAATGTTGCTAAAGCTAAACCCAAAGTTGGATAAACTCGCTGTGGATCTCCTTGAGCTAAAGCACAGACAGCTGCAAAATCTCCATAAAACTCCATACAGGCGCACATCAGCAGTATATCCCTCTCAAAGCTAGTCAGACCAAACAATTTACATATCTGCTCTAGTGCTGGTGGTGCTGACATTCCCGCCCTAGCAGCTTGTAACGCTTGTTCTCCCAACTGCTGTTGTTCTCTAGGTTCAGATGGCTGTGTTTTTTGAGCAGATGCTTCTATCGCACCACGCACCATAGCCAAGACTGATAATAAGTAAGATTCATTACCCTCATACCACTGTTGCCAATTGTGACTGATTTTTTTTGCCTTCATTGCACAGCCTCAGATTGATTTACGTTACTGCTCTCAATTAATACCATCGAAGCTTGATAACTAATTGACGGTCGATAGTGGGTTTGTAAAGCTGACCATATCTTAGAACTGTCTTCCATATTCAAAAATTCAGGAGAAAGTTTAATCTGTCCCAGTTGTTCCACTAACTCAGATACAGATACCCCCGCCAAAGCTTGAGAAATCAGACTTGTGGTGTTACTTGTAGCGGCAGTTTTTAAAGCATTTGCAATCAATTCCGAGGAAATAACAGTTGTTCTGTGTAATAATTGCATCGCATAACCCAGTAGCAATTCTGCCTGAAAATCCTTAGCACCATAAGCGGTTAATAGGTAGTGTAAGTTTAAAGCCAGTGGTGGATTTACAGAACGCGGACTTTTATTTATACTATTGATACTATTAATGCTGGAGTGTTTAGTACGAAATTCCTGAGATATCCAATCAACATTGCGATTCTGGGTAACTTGATAAAGAAACAAATTGAGTTGCGCCCGCTCATCACTTCCCACTTTAATTAAATCCGGTGGTATGGCAGTAACCAGCACATCACCAACACTAGCAGTAATTGAATCACTGACTAGCCCGTTTTCCAGTAAGTCTTTCAGCACTGCGGTGACAGCAACTATAGAGAGCGCGTTACTCATCATCATTCCTCACAGCACCAGCACAAGTTGATCACTATACACCTCACCAAATATTTTTCAGGCTTTGTGCTAAAACTTTAACATTCAGCATAGTATCAATAACATAAATTTTATAAGAAGTTTATACTTGTACTTGCAAATAATATCAAATCCGTATTTTACCTAATTCCACAAGAGACATTCACAGACTGGTCTGGTATTGCTGTATGCTAAAGCGAAAGCTTCGCTAACCCATAGTGTGCCATTAGCTAATGGCTGAATGCTGAATATTTCAGTAGGTAGGCGTTAAAAACTGTCCTTATGACAAAGTAAGAGGTAGAAGGTAGGAAGGAAGAGGTTTTAAGCAGTTTTGCATTTCTTTACGTACATCGGTTTTTTCATGCCGACTTACTTACAACCTCTGAGAAGATGTTGTAATCATGAAAAGTTCCTATGAAAACTAAAAATTTGGCTTGACGTAGGTAATGATATAAGCTGAAATTAAAATAAGTGAAACTTAATTATGAAAAAATAGGCTAAAAACCCTTAATGCTTCGCTGTGAGCATCAGCCGATAGTGTAGCGTGGCATTAGCCATATAGTTAAGTTTTGGATCTGGGTGGAAAAACTTGACCTTCCTTCAGGCAAGGGGACGACAGTTACTTCACTCAGGGAAACCCTTTCGGCAGTTCCTTCTGGGGTAAACCCCCAAGACCGGACTGCCTCACCAACGCACTGCCTCACGAAAGCCATTTGAAGCGTTTACGCTTCAGTAACTTGTGATATAATCGTTATCACAAGAAAATCGCCGAAAGGCACGGAAGCCACTTGGCTGTCTTACAGTGGAGGAAGTGCCAACGGCGAATTTATTCGCCGCGAATATGATATGATTGGACTGCGAGTAGGAACAACCATCTACACGAAGAAGTATTTTGATCAGGAGAAACCCCTGATTTATCTCGTCTCGGCATTTGACCGCAGCCTGGGTAAACAAGCAAAGGCAAATATGGAGTGT